>JBJOIA010000193.1:0-5577 GCA_046047395.1 Bacteroidota bacterium
TGGAATTCCTGTAGCTATTTTAGGGTATGAAATTTATCATAATTTAGGTTTGAATCTAGATAATCCAAATGAAATAGTCAAGATTAATGGATATAATTATCGTGTGATTGGATATATGGAAAAAGTTGGCCAGGATGCATTCAATTTTGGTGATGTGGATAATACAGCTTACATTCCTTATTTATCCTTTAAAAGCCATTTTGAAAGATTTAATTCTGATCCAATTATTGCATTTTTAGCCAAAGATTCAGATAATAATGCAGAACAATTAGAATCAGAAATTATTGGTTTAATGCGTTCAAAAAGAAGTTTAAAACCTAAAGATGATGATAATTTCTCTATTAACCGATTAGATGGATTAAAAGAAGCCTTGGATGGGTTATTTACCATTTTTGGAATAGCTGGAACGATAATTGCCGGATTTAGCCTTTTAGTAGGGGGCTTTGGTATCGCCAATATTATGTTCGTTTCCGTTAAAGAAAGAACCAATATAATTGGAATTCAAAAATCTTTAGGTGCTAAAAATTATTTTATTTTGATTCAATTTTTGACTGAAGCAATATTCTTAAGTTTGATAGGAGGGGCCTTGGGGGTTTTAGTCGTTTGGTTAATTACACTTATCCCACAAGATATATTACCATTAGTAATGACGATGAGTAATGTGGTTAAGGGACTAGCGATTTCCACTATTATTGGAGCTTTGGCTGGTATTATACCTGCTTGGGTTGCTGCAAAAATGGATCCTGTGATTGCTATTAGATCTAAATAAATCGTGAAGAGTGAAAAGTGAAGAGGGAAGCGTGAGGCTTCATTTTTAACTCTTCACTATTCACTCTTCACTCATTAAATTATTACAATTCTAAAGTAGATAATACTGAATTCATATTTCTTACAGCTTCAGCGGATTTATTGAATGCAGCTTGCTCTTCAGCATTTAAATCATAATCTACAATTTTTTCCCAACCATTCTTACCTAAAACAACAGGAACACCCATGCAGATGTCAGACTGCCCATATTCTCCATCCAATGCCACGCAGCAAGACATAATTCGCTTTTCATCTCTTACAATTGCTTCTACAAGGGCAGCACCAGCAGCACCAGGAGCATACCAAGCGGAAGTTCCTAATAAGCCAGTTAGTGTAGCACCACCAACCATGGTATCAGCAGCAACCTTATTTAATGTTTCTTGATCTAAGAACTTAGAAACAGGAACACCATTATAAGTAGCTAAACGTGTTAAAGGGATCATTGTAGTATCTCCATGTCCCCCAACTACCGTTCCATGAATATCATTGATTGAAACATTCATAGCTTTCGCTAAATAACATTTAAAACGCGCTGAGTCTAATGTTCCTCCCATTCCTATAATTCTATGCTTATCAAGACCAGCTACGGATTTAGCTAAGTAAGTCATCGTATCCATTGGATTAGAAATAATGACAATAATCGGATTCTTAGAGTATTTTAAAATATTTTCAACTACACTTTTAACGATACCTGCATTTACCCCGATTAATTCTTCTCTAGTCATTCCAGGTTTTCTAGGTAATCCAGATGTAATTACAACCACATCAGAATTCGCAGTTTTAGAATAATCGTTTGTAGATCCTACCAAGGTAGTGTCGAATCCCAACAAAGAGGCGGTTTGGTACATGTCTAAAGTTTTTCCTTCAGCAATACCTTCTTTAATGTCTAATAATACTAGCTCATCAGCTAATTCTTTTCTAGCGATGTTGTCTGCACAAGTTGCACCTACAGCACCCGCTCCAATAACAGTTATTTTCATTTTTATTATAATGATTTTTTAAAAATACTAAGTTAATAAAAAAACGCTACCTATTTAAATTTTACTCTTTTATAAATTTTTTTTAAAATTATTTTTTTAAGGATTGAAAAATATGAAAATTTTTATTTAAATTTATAGTATGAGCACAAAAAGCGATTCTTTTTTGGATAAAATTGTGAATTCATCTTATTTCAAATTAGCTTTGGAAAAGGGTGAAGCTATTCTAAATGATAGTCCAAATATCATCTTAAAACTGCTTAAAAAAGTAATAAATAAAGTTAGAGAAATAGGGGAGTCAAAAAATATCAGTTTTTTTCAAACCCTTAATCATTATGTTCTTTTATTAGTGCATCTAATTAAGTCCTATTTAGATGGTTCCTATACAGCTGTTAAAAAAGATAGTTTAATAAAAATTTTAGCCGGATTAATTTATTTTGTTCTTCCTATTGATTTTATTCCTGATTTTTTGCCTATCATAGGTTTCGCAGATGATTTTGCTTTAATTATATGGATTATTAGTATTGTTAAGCAAGAACTAGATTTGTTTGAAAAACATCTGAACAAATAGTTTATTACTCAATTTTTGTTTTTATATTTACGACACATTAAAATTTTTAAAAATGTCTGTTAATAATTTAATATTCTTAAATAGCCTTGGAGCTGGAGAATTAATCCTAATTGGTTTAGTAATCTTATTATTATTTGGAGGAAAGAAATTGCCTGAATTAATGAAAGGTTTAGGTAAAGGTATCAGAGAATTTAATGATGCTAAAAATGAGGTAAAAGACCAAATAAATAAAGAGATTGACGACGTCAAAAAGGATGCAGAAAAGTAAATTTTCTTAAATGAATTTGTCTAAGGATTATCAAAGCATTCGCAATGATTTGGATAATGGTTTAATTACCACCAAACAAATTGTTGAGAAGCATCTTTCCATAATTTCTGAATTAAACCCTTCCATTAATGCTTTTTTAGAGGTTTTTGAACAAGAAGCCCTGCAAAAGGCAGAAATTGTTGATGCCAAAATTAAAGAAGGTAAAGCCGGTAAACTGGCTGGTTTGGTTATTGGTATAAAAGATATTCTTTGCTATAAAGATCATCCTTCTTATGCTGGAAGTAAAATTTTAAATTCCTTTAAATCTACTTTTACGGCAACTGCTGTACAAAGACTTTTAGAGCAGGATGCCATAATAATAGGACGACAAAATTGTGATGAATTTGGAATGGGTTCAACCAATGAAAATTCTGCCTATGGAATCACTTTAAATCCCTTAAATCAAAAATTTGTCCCAGGTGGAAGCTCAGGTGGTTCAGCAGCTGCTATCGCCGCTGGTATGTGCCAGGTTTCATTAGGAACCGATACCGGAGGTTCTATTCGAATGCCTTCTGCTTTTTGTGGAACTTATGGACTAAAACCTAGTTATGGGGCTGTTTCACGATGGGGTTTGATTGCCTATGCTTCTTCTTTTGATACCATTGGGCCAATTGCGAATCATCTTTCCGATATTGAATTGGTTTTTGAAATAATGAAAGGGGAGGATGCTTATGATTCAACATGTAAATATGGAAAATCAGAGTTTAAAGGAAATAAAAAAATTGCCTATTTTAAGGGAATTGCAGCTCATGATTCCCTTCAACCTGAAATTAAAAAATCATTCGAACAATCGATTGAATATTTTAAATCTTTGGGTTATGAAGTAGAAGGAATTGATTTTCCTTATTTGGATCAATTATTACCAACTTATTATGTCCTTACTACTGCTGAAGCTTCTTCAAATTTAGCTCGATTTGATGGTGTGAAATATGGATTTAGAAAATCAGAAAACGATTTAATGGATCAATATAAAAATACCCGCTATGAAGGATTTGGGAAAGAAGTAAAACGCAGAATTTTATTAGGAACCTTTGTTCTAAGTGCCAGTTATTATGATGCCTATTATACAAAGGCTCAAAAAGTTAGGAATTTAATAAAAACGTTTACAGAAAATCTTTTAAAGGATTATGACTTTATTATTTCTCCAACCACCTCAACCACCGCTTACCCAATTGGAGAAAAAAGTTTAGATCCTATTCAAATGTATTTAGGTGATTTATTTACTGTTCAAGCCAATGTGACTGGCCTACCTGCAATTTCCCTTCCTTGTGGTTTAGATAATAATTCTATGCCAATGGGACTTCAAATTATGGGAAATATGTTTGCTGAAAAAGAAATCACCCAATTAGCAAAAAATATTGCTCAAAAATTCTAAAAATTTTAGTATTTTAACTTCTTAATTAAAATGATGAAGTTTAAATCAATATTCTTACTTTTTTTGTTATCGTTTGGAGCTTGGTGTCAACCTTCCAAAATAGAGCCATATTATTTAGACGGTAGTTTAGATGAATTAGAAAGTATTGAAATTTATTTCCCAAGAGAATGGCAAATTAATGAAGAAATAATTCGTCCCAGATTAAAAAAGCTTGAGAATATCATTCCCTTAACTTACCATGAAGAAATCCATCGGTATATTGAATTATTTGCCTATAATTATTCTGATTTTACACAATTAATGTTGGAAAGGAAAAATTTATATTTTCCAATTTTCGAACGAATTTTAGCTGAATACCAAATGCCTGAGGAGTTAAAATATCTCACATTAATAGAATCAGGATTGGATCCTAAGGCTAAATCAAGGGTAGGAGCTGCTGGCTTATGGCAATTTATGCCAAATACTGCTACCAAAGGTTTTGGATTAAATGTAAATTATGAAATAGACGAAAGATTTGACCCTGAATTATCCACAAGAGCAGCTTGTTTATACTTAAAAGAATTATACGGTCGTTATAAAGATTGGTACCTGGTTTTAGCTGCCTATAATTATGGTCCAGGAAATGTAAATCGAGCAATAAGGCGCTCAGGTGGAGAAAAGAATTATTGGAAATTATATCCCTTTCTACCCAAACAGACCAGAAATTATGTTCCGAAATTCATTGCAATGGACTATTTAATGAATTATAATGAAGATTATTTTATTTTTCCAATTTATGAGTCGAAATTTATACAATATGATAAAATTAAATTAAACCATTCTTTTGATTTAGAATTATTTTCCAACCTAACCAAATCCTCTATAGATACTTTGAAATTAATTAACCCTTCTCTAAAATCTACTGTTTTTATTCCTCCTTCCAAGGATTTTGAATTAAATATTCCAACCTCAACATTGGATACCTTTAAATATGAATTACCGAAAATTTTAGATTCTGTGAAGGTACATACGAATAAAGTATATCTTGCTAAGGTAAAATATCTTATAAAACCTGGTGATTCACTTTCATTGATAGCAAATAGACACGGGATGACAGTCTCGGAATTAAAAAAAATGAATAATTTAAATTCAAATATGATTCGAGCAGGAAAATATTTATTCGTTAAAAGAAAATTAAACTAAAAGACTATGATTGCCTATATAAACGGATTATTGACCTATAAGGATAGAACAATAGCAATTATTGATTTACATGGTTTGGGTTATGAAGTAAGAATTTCCCTTCAAACATTTGATAAATTACCTGAATTAAATCAAGAAGTTAAATTATTAACCTATCTTCAAATAAAAGAAGATGCTCATACCTTAGTAGGGTTTCATAATATGGAAGAAAAAGATTTGTTTTTAAATCTTATTTCAGTTTCAGGAATTGGTTTAAGTACAGCAATTATTATGTTATCTTCTTTTTCAGCAAATGAAATTAAAACCGCCATTGTTTCTGAAAATATTGGTTTAATTCAATCAATTAAAGGAATAGGGG
>JBJOIA010000194.1:0-14140 GCA_046047395.1 Bacteroidota bacterium
TTGATAAATGATAGGTGTTTTAATCGTAAATTTAGGAACTCCGGATAGTCCAAAAACTCCGGATGTGAGAAAGTATTTAAGAGAATTTTTAATGGATGGAAGGGTTGTTGATATACCTGGAATCCTTCGTTTTATTCTAGTAAATGGTATCATTGCTCCCTTTCGGGCACCTAAATCTGCAAAAACCTATCAGGAACTTTGGGAAGACCGAGGTTCACCTTTAAAATTTTATGGAGAGGATGTAGTGGCAGATTTAGCAAATCAATTGGGCGAAAAATATATGGTTCGTCTTGCAATGCGCTATCAAAGTCCGTCTTTAGATACTGTTTTAGCTGAAATGTATCAGGCGGCAGTGGAAAAGATTATCGTTGTACCTTTGTTTCCTCAATATGCTTCGGCCACTACAGGGTCAGTTCATGAAAAGGTAATGGAGATTGTCAGTAAATGGCAAATTATTCCTTCGATTTCTTTTATATCGAATTTTTATCAGAAACCTGCCTTTGCTAAATTCTTTGCTGACAGAGCCAGAAATTATATGAAAGAGCATGATTTTGATCATTATATTTTCTCTTATCATGGCGTTCCGGAAAGACAAATACGGAAAGGAGACATCAACAAGGATCAATGTAAATTTGGATCCTGCTGTGATGTTATAAGTTCAAAAAATCAATATTGCTATCGAGCACAATGTTTTGAAACAACACGCCTAATCGTAAAAGAACTAGGATTAAAAGAAGGAGAATATACCACTGCCTTCCAAAGTAGATTAGGAAGAGATCCTTGGTTACAACCCTATACCGACAAAACCATTGAAAAACTCGCAGCAGAAGGAAAGAAAAATATCTTGGCCTTCTCCCCTGCTTTCGTGGCAGACTGCCTAGAAACTACCATTGAAGTCGGAGAAGAATACAAGGAATTATTCGAGGAAAAAGGCGGAAAACATTGGCAATTAGTTGAAAGCTTAAACAATTCCCCAGAATGGACTGCCCTTTTGAAGGAATTAGTTAAACCAGAAGCCGCCCTTTGATGAACTTCGAGCTACGAATTCATGAGAAGCATAGTATTCGCCTCCGTGGAGGGGTGGCTGCAAAGCAGACGGGGTGGTTAAAAGTGAAACCGGCAGCCACGCTGTTTTAAATTTTTAATTGTTAATTCGCATCTCTTCCCTCCTCACTATTCATTATTCACTATTCACTCGTCACTCGTAGTTCGTAACTCTTCCCTATTCCCATCCTTCGGGTTGAATTTTGGTACGATATTCTGATTCTACACAGGGGGTGCGATCCTGACAATCTGCTGGGCCACCAATTGGGCATTCAAAAATCGTTCCATCCAATGGGATTTTAATTGGGTTGGTATTCGGAGGAACAGAATTGAAACGGTCTATAATGAGGATTTTTTCGCTTAATCCAAATACATTAAAAATCCCTAATACCTTTTTATTTGGGTTAGAAGTACAATGGATATTCACAGAAAATTTTGTCTCAGAAGGAATATCATACAAGGATCCTGAATTTTGATAAGAATTCACTAAAGAAGCAAAAAATGTATAAGCACTAGGGTTTATTGCCCTTTGCTGAACCTTTAAATAATAATTCGTAGAGCCATCATAAGGAACTCGTAAAATATCTTTCCCCACAACATCTTGCCCATTCGTTAATACATCACTAAAAACTTGTAAATCCTGATTTTTCACGATTTCCCAACAATTTCCATCACATCGATAGTTGGTTGTAGCCGAACTGGTACTTCTTCGTGGGAATCTACATTCCATATTATAAAAATCATAGTAAGATCCGTTTCCACAGGATGTACAAATTTCCAATTTTTCATAATGCATCCAAGTCCACTGATAGAAATTTCCCATCTCTGGCAAATCTTTAAAATCAACTGTTACATCAAATCCAATTCGATAAGCATCTTGTTTCGGAAGAGCATCCTCAAGGGTATATTCAAAATTCAATTCTTTAATTTCAGGAACAGGCTTCAATTCTTCAAATTCAGATTCATACTCATCTCCTGAAACGGTCTTTATATGAAGTTGATATTTGTTTCCAGTTTTACCTATAAAGCTATTATTGGGAATATATCTACCCTTTACGGTAGGATCTAAATTAAAATCAGTTCGTGCTCCAGCCTGATCTACTATATACACCTGAGCATCTGATATTGGAATGGAATTTCCTCGTATTATTGAATTGGCGGAAGAAGATAATTTTACAAAATTTAAAGCCTCTCCATTATGAATTTCAGCCTCCACAGTTAAATAGGATTCACCCCCCAATTCCTCAAAATTCACTGCAGGAAAAATACAAGATTCTAACTGGAACCCAAGTACCAAAAGAAAAAAGTAATATAGGAAGCGAATATTATTCATCTTTTTTACCAAAATTAAAATTATAGGTTAAAGAAACTAAGGGAGTAGCAAATACACTTAATTCATAAGGACTCAAGGTACTACCCTTCGATCTAAAAAATAAAGAATAAGGATTCTTGCGTCCGTATAGATTATAAATTGTCACAACCCAAGATCCAATCCATTTTTTATTTTTCATGGAAGCATTGGAGACTGTCCACGAAAAATCCAAACGATGATAATCTCTCACCCTAGCATTATTTCTCGCTTCATAAACAGGATAAGAAACATTATTAATGGAATAAAAACCAGAGGGTTTTGAATAAGGCCTTCCTGTATTATAGGCGAAATTAAAGGAAAAACTATGGTGTTTTCCCTGACCTATATTAACGAAAATATTGACCGTATTTGGCTTATCATAATTGGTAGGAAACCAATTTCCATCATTTATGGTAGTAATTGGTGGGAAATTACCAACAACCCTAGTAAATGCTCTTGAATAGGTATAAGCAACCCAACCACTTACTTCTCCTTTTTTCTTTTGGGCCATTAATTCTAAACCATAAGCTTTTACTTTGCTACCTATAAATTGCGTTTCAATATAGGGATTCAATTGTAAATTTGCTCCTGAAATAAAATCGAGTGTATTTTGTACATTTCGATAATAGGTCTCAGCAGAAACCTCGTAAATATTCGAATCAAAATTTTTGAAGAAACCCAATGAAACAAAATCTCCAATTTGGGGCTTCACATAAGAATCTGCTGTTTTATAACGAGAAGTTGGGAGCGGGGTCGTATTATTGGAAACTAATTGAAAATATTGTCGCATTCTATTATATCCCATTTTCAAGGTCGTTTCATCATCAAAGGCATAACGCATGGTTAAACGAGGCTCAAATCCTCCATATTTTGACATAATTTTACCTTTTTCTGAAATCTCCGTTTTGGTTAAAGATGCCTCCGTAGGAAGTATTCCTTCAAGATAATAATTGGTTTCACCAGGACCAATTCGATAATATTGGCTATATCGTAAGCCCAATTGAAAAGCAAATTTTTTACTTATTCTGTATTCATCATCTACATAAGCTGCTAATTCATACGAATATTCATTGGGAAGAAGGACAGTTCCAATTCTTGACTTTACAAATTCATTTAGCTTTCCTGGAGAAATATCATATCGAGTAGCCATAATTCCAAAATTCAAAACATTCTTTTCATTTGGAATATAATCAAAGCTTAAATGTGCATTTTTATAATCGATATAGGAATTTAAATCAATGGAATTGATCGAATCTGGCGCGTAGGTTTTCGTCTTATAAAAAGTTGAAGCCATTGCTAATACGGAGCTCAATTTAGGTGAAAAATAATGAGACCAATGAAAGGAATAATTATTATGCCCATAATTAAATTTGGTTTCCTTAGCTACCACATTTTGTAAACTAAACAAGGAATCTACTTTATAATAATCTGAGGATATATAATTTGAAATAGTGATTGAATTTGAATTATTCGGCTTATATAATATTTTGGTTGCTATATCTGCAAAATTTGCTCGGTAATTCTGAAATTGAGGGTCAGCAAAATGACGAAATAAATAATCATTATAAGATAATCTCGCAGCAGAAAGTATGGATAATTTATCTTGAATCAAGGGAATTTCTGCCATTATTCTATTGGAAACTGGCCCTATACCTCCTTTCAAAGAAAAATTATTCAAGCTCGGGTCAACCATCTTTATATCCATCACAGTAGCTGCTCTTCCCCCAAATCTTGCTGGAACTCCTCCTTTGTATAATTCTAAATCTCGAATAGCATCTGAGGCAAATACAGAAAATAATCCAAACATATGGGTTGGATTGAAAATGGGAGTCTCATCAATAAAAATTAAATTTTGATCTACTTGAGAACCACGAATATTTAAACCATTCGCTCCTTCCCCTACTGAAGATACCCCTGGAAGAGTTTGGATACTTCGTAGGACATCTACCTCCCCCATCATGGTAGGCAACTTTTTAATACCTTTTAAAGATAAAACCGTAACACCCAAAGAAGGCGTTTGAATATCTTCCTTCATTTTGGCACTTGAAACAATTACTTCTTCTAAAGATTGAGCAACATTTTCTAATTCAATATCAAGAATAATATCTTCCTTGTCTACATGAATTCTCCTTCTAAAAGGATCGTAACCTATATAGGATATTTTTATAGCATAATCTTTCCCTGTTGAAACAACAATCGCAAATTTTCCCTCTTTATCAGTTGAAGCACCTATATCTTTGAAATCTAGTTCAACTGAAGCCCCTTCAAGAGGCTCCAGTGTATTACTATCTACAACTTTTCCTTTAATTAGGCGAATTGAATTTTCTTGCGAAAAAGCTGCAATGCTTAATAGGTTTAGAGATAAACAAAATATATAATAAATAAAACTTCGTTTCAAGAACAAAAATATTTTAATGAATTTAGGAAGTAATAATAAATTTAATTTAAAATATCGACCAAACGGCAGATATTGCGACGAAACCCAAACTTAGTGGTACTAAAAACTTCCAGCTAAATTCCATAAGTTGGTCAACACGAACCCGTGGCAAAGTCCATCTAACCCACATTTGTATTAAAATGATAATATAAGATTTGAATAATAGCCAAAATAATCCCCAAATGATTCCAGATATTTCACCAAAATTACCATTTGTCCAATCTGCAAGACGAAGAGAACCTAAATTGGGAAAAGGAGAATAATATCCACCAAAAAATAAAACAACGCCCAATACCGACAACAATAACATCATCCCATATTCAGACATAAATAATATTGCCCAGCGTAAACCAGAATATTCCGTATGAAAACCTCCAACTAATTCTGATTCTGCCTCCGGAATATCAAATGGAGCACGATTAGATTCTGCTAAACTTACAATAAAGTAAACAATAAAGAGAATAAAATATAGAGGCATGCGGACAATATTCCATGAAAATATACCTCCAATATGATTCAATTCAATACCAAGTGTTTTTAATCCAAATAAATAAATTGTATCATCCGAATAAATTCCTTGTTGTAAACTGATCTCCTGTAGATTCAATGTACCAGTCAATAAGACAAAAGATAATAAAATCAATCCCATTGGAACCTCAAAGGAAAGAATTTGGGCAACTGAACGCACAGCCCCCAGTAAACTAAATTTATTATTTGAACTCCAGCCGGCAAATAAAATACCAATAGAATCTAGACCTAAAATTCCTATTAATATCATAATACCAAGAGAATTATTGCTACCCAAAAACCAGTTTTCAGCACCAAAAGGAATAACCGAAAAAGCTCCAAAAATGGAGAGAAAAATCAACCAAGGAGCCAAAAGAAATATTTTTTTTGAAACTGCTTTTGGTACAATGTCTTCCTTCTGAATTAATTTCAATAAATCAGCAAATAACTGAAAAGTACCCCATTTACCATTCTCCATAGGACCTAAACGATCTTGCATAAAAGCAGATAGTTTTCTTTCCCCATAAACGCAAATGATCACATTTATACTAATTAAGGCTATGGAAAAAAGAATGGCCATTTTTATAATTGATTGAGTGCAGTAAGGATATCTTCTTTTAAATCATCTATATGCTCTAAACCAACAGCAATTCGAATCAGTCCGGGTGTGATCCCAACCTTAAGACGATCTTCCTCAGAAAGTTTTGAATGCGTTGTTGATGCAGGATGCGTCATTATGGAACGAGAATCTCCTAAATTCGGTGAAATTGATAATATTTTAACTAATTTGGAAAATTCAACTACCTTATCAAAACCACCTTTAACGTCTATGGTAATAATTCCACCACCCATTTTCATTTGACTTTTAGCCAAATCAAACTGAGGATGAGAATTTAGGAATGGATAATTTACTCCATTCAATTGAGGGTGATTTTCTAAAGCCTTTGCTAATTCTAAAGCATTGGAAGATTGTTTTTCAACTCTTAATTCTAATAATTCTAAGGACTTAGAAAGTACCCAAGCATTGAATGGGGAAAGAGAAGGACCAGTATGTCTAGCAAAAAAACGAATTTCATCAATATATTCTTTTTTACCACAAACCACACCACCCAAAACTCGTCCTTGACCATCAATGAATTTAGTTGCTGAATGAATTACAAGGTCAGCACCTAAATTTAAAGGAGTTTGAATTATAGGTGTAGCGAAACAATTGTCTATTGCTAAAATAATTCCTTTAGGTTGAGAAATTTTTGCTAAACCAGCAATATCTACTATTTCCAATCCTGGATTAGAAGGTGTTTCACAAAAGAATAATTTAGTTGATGGTTTTATGGCACTTTCCCATTGATTTAAATCTCTACCATCAATATATGTTACTTCAATACCCCATTTAGCGGTAATTTTATTCATTATCTGAAGTGCAGAACCAAATAAGGCATAAGAGGCTACGATATGGTCTCCTTGTTTTAATAAGCCAGCCATTACCCCAAATATTGCCGCCATTCCCGTTGAAAAAGCAAGTCCGTCCTCTGCCTCTTCGTACATGCACATCTTATCTACAAATTCATCCACATTCGGATTCATATAGCGTGAGTAAATATTACCAGATTCTTCATCGGCAAAAATAGCTCTACCTTGCTCTGCATCTTCAAACACAAAGCTAGATGTAAGATATAGAGGAACTGAATGTTCTCGATTTGCACTACGATTAGTTTGCAAACGAATCGCTTTGGTTTGCTTTTTCATCAATTATTTAAATAAATTTTAAACACAAATTTAAGAGTAAATTTCCCAAATCCCATACTTTTAATTATATTCCGTATAATCTATTTAATTCAATTATGAAAAAAACTTTATTATTAGCTTCCTTTTTATTAATAGGAAATCTAGTATCTGCCCAAGCAGAAAAATGGACAAATCTTTTTAATGGAAAAGATTTTACAGGCTTCACCCAATTAAATGGTAAGGCAATTTATGAGGTAAAAGATGGCATGATGGTAGGAACTACCGTCTATGGCACACCAAATTCATTTATGGCTACCGACAAAAAATATGGTGATTTTATTTTAGAATGTGATTTATTAATCGATGATTCCATGAATTCTGGGATTCAAATTCGTTCAATTTCTGACCCAAATATCATGAATGGTAGAGTCCATGGATATCAAGTTGAAATCGATCCTTCCGAAAGAGGATGGGCTGGTGGAATTTATGATGAAGCAAGAAGAGGCTGGTTATATCAAAACGAGAGAAATCCATCGGCAAAAAAAGCATTTAAAAATGGGGAATGGAACCATTATCGCATTGAAGCAATTGGCTCAATTATCCGTACTTGGATCAATGATGTACCTGTTGCCTATTTAGTAGATGATATGACTGCAGAAGGAATTATTGCCTTCCAAGTACATGCAATTGGCAAAAAAGAAGATGCAGGAACTCAGATCAAATGGAAAAATATCAAAATCCAAACCGGAAAAGATATGAGACCTCGTCCGACTACTGCTGAAACTACTCCTCCAGTTGAAAATTATACCCTTAATACCATTTCAGAGGGAGAAAAAGTATTAGGTTATCATTTATTATTTAACGGGAAAGACCTAACCGGATGGAGAGCAGCATTCAGCACAAATCCTCCCCCAAGTGTATGGACAGTAGAAGACGGTCAATTACATGTGAATGGTAAAGGTGGTCAAGAGGCAAGAGATGGTGGAGATATAATTTCAAAAGAAGAATTCTCTGCTTTTGAGATTTCGTTTGACTTCAAATTAACAGAAGGTGCAAATTCTGGATTTAAATATTTTGTGAATGAAACATATAATTCAGGGAAATCTGCCATTGGTTTAGAATATCAAGTATTGGATGATGAAAGACATCCAGATGCTAAATTAGGAACAGAGGGAAATAGAACTTTGGCTTCCCTATATGATTTAATTCCTTCAGAAAAAGTAAATGCAAGATTTAAATCAAAAATCGGAGATTGGAATAGAGCAAGAGTTGTTGTTTATCCGAATAATCATGTAGAGCATTGGCATAATGGCTTCAAAGTTTTAGAATACGAAAGAGGTGGCCCTGCTTACCGTGTTTTAGTGGCACATTCAAAACATAAAGTTTGGCCAGGGTTCGGAATGATGGAAAAAGGTCCAGTTTTATTCCAAGAACACGGAGATTCTGTTTTCTATAAAAATATTAAAGTAAGATCAATTAAATAAACCTATAATTATCATGGAAAGAAGAGAATTTATTCAAAAAACTGCTTTAGCTTCCTTGGGAACAATTGCATTTTCCGCAAAATCCTATTCAAAAATAGTTGGAGCAAATGATCGAATTAGAGTAGCCTGCGTAGGTTTCTCTGATAGACATAGAGCCTCCCATGTTCCACCATTTGCTGAATTACAAAAAGAACAAAATTTTGAAATGGTTGCTATTTCAGATATCTGGAATAAAAGAAGAGAAGATGGAAAAGCCTATTTAGAACAAAAATTAGGAGGATCAGTAAAAGCTTACAGAAATAATGATGAATTATATGCAGATAAATCCCTTGATTTAAATGCTGTAATGATATCTACAGCCGACTTCCAACATGCAATCCATACTATTGAAGCAGTAAAAGCAGGTTGTGATACCTATACTGAAAAACCATTGGCAGAAACAATGGAAGATAACAGAGCGGTATTGAAGGCAGTAAAAGAAAGTGGAAGAATCGTTCAAATTGGTTCTCAAAGAAGATCAGGTGAAAACTACCATGCTGCCGAAAAATTCATTAAATCTGGAGAATTTGGACCAATCGTTATGGTTGAATTAATGTGGAACGTTAACCAACCTGGAAGATGGAGAAGACCAGAACTTACCAAAAACCTTAGAGAATCTGATGTTGATTGGCAAAGATATTTGATTAATCGTCCTCAAGATAAATTCGATCCAAGAAAATACCTAGAATATCGTTTATTCTGGCCATATTCATCCGGTATTCCAGGACAATGGATGTCGCACCAAATTGATACTGTTCACTGGTTCTCAGGCTTATCACATCCTCGCTCAGCGGTAGCAAATGGGGGTATTTACCAATGGAAAGATGGAAGATCCAATGCAGATACCATGACTGTAGTATTTGATTACGGTCCTGCGGATGATCTTTCTTCCGGATTCCAGGTACAATTTACTTCCCGATTCTCCAATGGTGCAGGAGGTACGAAAGAGATTTACTATTCAAATGGAGGTGAATTAAATTTAGATACCAATATCATATCACCAAACGGTGGATTGAGAGAGAGAGAAGCAAAAGCGATGGGATTGGAAGCTAATTTATTGCCAAATTTAGAATTAAAAGGCGAAAAAGTAGCTACAGAGGCAAATACTGGTAGAGATAATCTAACGCATAATCACGTGAAGAATTGGATGGAATGCGTAAGAAGTAGAAAAACTCCAAATGCTCCAATTGAAGCCGGATACCAACATTCAATTGCGACTATCATGTCTAATGCAGCTTATAGAACAGGAGAAAGAGTAACGTTCGACGAAGCAAGACAAGAAGTATTGGCAGGAGGAAAGGTATTTAAATATTAATTTTATTTTCCTCTTTTTTTTATATTTTTGCTAAAAAAAGAAGATGAAAATAATACCCACAAATAGTTTCAAGGATGTTCTAAAACATTTAGGAGTCATTTTAGGAAGTTTAGGGGTATTATTTATCATCTTCTTTTATTTTTTCTTACCTTTTACTACTGAACATGGAGAAACAATCCAAGTCCCAGAATTAAAGGAAATGAATATTCAGGAGGCCATTAATCTTCTGGAAGAACAAAATTTAAACTATGAAATTACCGACTGCACCTTTATTGTAAGAAAAAAAGCAGACCTGGTATTAACACAATTTCCTGAAGCGGGAGATTTAGTAAAATCAAATAGAAGAATTTATCTTACTATTTCTACTTCTACCCCACCAAGCATCAAACTTCCCAATATTATTGGTTCCTCAATTCGAAGTGCAGAACAACAATTAATCATCAATGGGCTTATTTTAGGTGATGTAAAAGAAATAAATGATCCTAGAGCCAAAGAGGTCTTAGAGGTTTATTTTGATGGAAACTTAATTGAGCCAGAAACCTATTTAAAAAAGGGATCGAAATTGGATTTGGTAATTGGCAATGGAAATGAAAATGTAGTAATGCAAATGCCAGATATTATTGGCAAACCTTATTATGAAGCCCAATTCATTTTGGCTGGCTTAGAATTAATTGTTGGGGATGTCACATTTGACCCCTATTCAAATCAGCCAAAAGGAACCGTCATAAAGGCAGAATGTTCAAATTGTACGAACAACGAAGTTCGCACTGGCGATACCATAAATATTTGGGTTTCTGGGGAAGAAGAGTAATGATTGAAAAATAGAGACACGAAATCTCCTGTCTCAAAAATTAATATTAAAAATGGAAGATATACAAATACAAGAATTAAAAGAAAGAATGGATACCGGAGAGGTATTGAATATTTTTGATGTTCGTGAGCAATATGAATATGATGAATTTAACATCGGTGCTAAATTAATTCCGCTGGGTGATTTACCAAATTCCTTAGATGAATTTGATGGAATGGAAGATCAAGAAATCATCCTTCATTGTAGATCAGGTGCTCGTTCTGGAAGAGCAAAGGAATATTTAGAAAGTCAAGGTTTTAATAAAGTTAGAAATTTAATAGGAGGCATGCTTGCCTGGAGGGAAGCGGGCTATTAATAATCGTGAAAAACATCACAGCGGAAGAATTTAAAAATAATTTAGAAAATTGGACCATCCTAGACGTGCGAACACCGCGTGAATGGGATGGTTTTAATTTTGGAGGAATTCATATTCCCATGGATGACCTTCTAGCTAGAACCAATGAATTGGAAAAAGAAAAAGAATATTTAATCCTCTGTTATAATGGCACGCAAAGTTTGATAGCCTGTAGATTATTAGAGGCCAAAGGATTCAAAAAATTAATTCATCTGGATGGTGGTATTGAAAATTATCTTGGTTCTTAAACCAAGTAATCTGCTTTTTGGCATATCTTCGATTATTTCTTTTCAATAAACGAATCATCTCCTGCTCATCATATTCCCCATCTAAATAGCCAAATACCTCTTTATAGCCTAAGGTTTTTAATGCATATTGATTTCGATAAGCTATATTCGCCTTAGCCTCCTCTACCAATCCATTCTCAAGCATTTTTTCCATCCGAAGATTGATCCTTTCATATAATTCCTCCCTTTCCCTCATTAATACTATTTTTTGAATTTCAAACGGACGATCAGACTTTGAACCCGTCCGAAAATAAGAATAGGGTCTACCTGAGGACCGACAAACCTCTAAGGCTCTAACAACCCTTTGAGGATTCATTTTATCAACTATCTCATAATATTCAGGATCGGACTCCTTAAGTTCTTGCAATAATTCATTTATTCCTTTTGTCTCCAATTCTCTATTTAAGGCCTGCCTTAATTCCTCATCTATTTCTGGCATTTCATCTAAGCCTTCCAATAAGGCCTTAAGATATAAACCCGAACCACCGGTGGCTATTAAAATATCCTGTTTATGAAATAAATTATTTATCAACTTCAATACTTCTCTTTCAAAATCTCCTGGCGAAAAATATTCATGAATTGAATGAGAATCAATAAAATGATGCTTTACCCCTCCTTGTTCCTCCAAAGAAGGTTTCGCAGTGCCAATCGACAATTCCTTATAAAATTGTCTGGAATCAAAAGAAATTATTTCAGTGCCGAGCTTCTTGGCTAATTCAACACAATAGGCAGTTTTACCAACGGCAGTAGGGCCAGCTACAACAATGAGTTTTTTATTCATGAAGTAAAAATACAAGAATAATTTGTAATTTTATTTAAAACAGAGTAGATGAGAATTTCCCTAAAAAATGACAATAAAATTTTATAAAAAAATTGTTTAATAATATTTGGAAAAATAAAATAAACAATTTAATTTTTCCAAGAATTATATATTTTTTACAGAATTAAAGGGTTCTATTTTGTAAGAAAATTTCAAGAAAATAAATTTTGAACTCACCTAACCCAAATTATTTAATTATGAATAAGAAAAAATCCTTGACTTATGTCATTAGTGCTTCCTCTGTGGGCACCCTTATTGAATGGTATGATTTCTATATTTTTGGAAGTCTAGCTACCGTATTAGCAACCAAATTTTTTCCATCCGACAACCAAACGGCTGCTTTTTTAAATACACTAGCAACCTTTGCCGCAGGTTTTGTAGTCAGACCATTTGGAGCTTTGGTATTTGGAAGATTAGGAGATTTAATTGGCAGAAAATACACCTTTATGGTAACCTTGCTGATTATGGGTGGAGCCACTTTTGCAATTGGCTTAATTCCCTCCTATGAAACAATTGGAGCCATTGCCCCTATTGTCGTACTACTTTTAAGATTATTACAAGGTTTAGCCTTAGGTGGTGAATATGGTGGAGCTGCCACTTATGTTGCAGAACACGCTCCAGATGAAAAAAGAGGATTTTTTACTTCATGGATTCAAACAACAGCAACGGTAGGTTTGATTATTTCTTTATTTGTCATCATGGGAACAAAAGCCCTAATGAGTCCGGAAGATTTCAACGATTTCGGTTGGAGAATCCCTTTCCTTCTTTCTTCTATCATGGTATTAGTTTCATTTCAAATCAGGAAAAACATGGCTGAATCTCCCTTATTTGAAACTGCAAAAAAGAAAGGAGAAACCTCTTCCAACCCCTTGAAAGACTCTTTCGGCAATAAGTATAATTTAAAATTTGTCCTTTTAGCATTATTGGGAGCAACAATGGGACAAGGTTTAGTTTGGTATACCGGACAATTTTATGCTCAAGCATTTATGATTAAAGTATGTAATATAGATGACATACAAGCAAACAGCATTTTGGCCATAGGATTAATTCTTGGCACCCCTTTATTTATATTCTTTGGTTGGTTATCAGACAAAATTGGAAGAAAATCAATCATGATGGTGGGAATGTTATTAGGAGTAATATTTTACCGACCAATTTATGAGACCATGTATCAAACAGCCAATTTAGAGAATAAAACTATGGTTTCGTCTGTTTCAGAAGACCCAGTAACAAATGATTTAAATATCCAGAATACGGTAAAAATGAATGAATATTCTGATGGGACAAAAGCAACTTTTAAAACAAGCATTGATTTAAATAATGGAAATAAAACTGAAACGGTTCAATTAAAACTAGGGAAAAGTGCTAGAAATACTTTTATTGCTCTAATTTTCGCCTTAATTAGTTTTGTAACAATGGTATATGGACCAATTGCAGCATTTTTAGTGGAGTTATTTCCAACAAAAATCCGCTATACCTCCATGTCTTTACCCTATCATATAGGAAATGGAATATTTGGAGGATTAATGCCAGCAATTGCAACCTTTTTAGTTACTCAAGCAACCACGGCAAATAATTTAGCAAAAGAGGCAGGCAAACCTATTCAATATGCCAAGCCCTATTTAGAAGGATTAAATTATCCAATCATTTTAATTGCAATTTCCTTAATTATTGGATTAATTTATATTAAAGAAGATCGAAAAAAATACACAAACCATTAAATCAAACTATCATGAATCAATTAAAAAAAATATTAGGAATTTTGTGGATAGCTTTAGGAATTGTCGCAGGATATTATTTATTTGTAAATCAAGCCCTACCTTTATGGGGAAAAGGTGGAAATGACCTTGTTCCGGCCATAATTTACACATTTATTTTAATGCCTCTTGTGAGTACAAGCATGATCATTTTTGGCTATTTTTCACT
>JBJOIA010000195.1:0-14291 GCA_046047395.1 Bacteroidota bacterium
AATTGAGGTTGAATATTTTTTCCAATTTTCCCGATTTTAAAAAGTAATTCAATCTCGAAATGTATTTCATTTGAAAAATCTGGTAGGTAGAAATCTTGTTCTTTATGGATTATGGCAGAATCAGGTTTCATAAAAATGACAGGATTTTCAGGCCTTTCATTATTTAATTCCTTTATATGTTCCCCATAATTTCTACCTACGCAAATTAATTTCATAGAAAATTATTTCAAAACCTCGGATACTAATTCTGCTGCATCCTTTAATAAAACTGCAGATCTAACTTTTAAACCAGAATTATTAATAATATCTGCACCTTCTTGAGCATTTGTTCCTTGTAATCTTACAATAATAGGAATATTTATTTCACCGATATTTTTATAAGCCTCAACAACACCATTAGCCACTCTATCACATCTTACAATACCTCCGAAGATATTGATTAATATTGCTTTTACATTTGGATCTTGAAGAATAATTCTAAATCCAGCTTCAACAGTTTTAGCATTTGCCCCTCCCCCTACATCAAGGAAATTAGCAGGATCTCCACCCGATAATTTAATAATATCCATTGTAGCCATGGCTAAACCAGCGCCGTTTACCATACAGCCAACATTTCCATCTAATTTAACGTAGTTTAGATCATTTGCTGAAGCCTCAACCTCTAATGGATCTTCTTCTAAAATATCTCTTAAAGCAGCTAAATCTTTATGACGGTATAAAGCGTTATCATCTAAATTTACCTTAGCATCAACGGCTAAAATTTTATTATCTGAAGTTTTTAATACAGGATTAATTTCAAATAAGGATGAATCTGTATCAACATATGCTTTATAAAGGTTTTTGATAAATACAACCATCTCTTTAAAAGCCTGGCCAGTTAAACCTAATTCGAATGCTACCTTTCTAGCTTGAAAATCCTGAAGTCCAACTCTTGGATCAATCCACTCTTTTATTATTTTTTCTGGACTATGTTCGGCAACCTCTTCAATATCCATACCACCTTCTGTAGAAGCCATAATTACATTACAAGCTCTACCTCTATCTAATAGAATAGATAAATAATATTCTTTAGTTTCTGACTCACCTGGGTAATAAACATCTTCACTTATTAATACCTTATGTACTTTTTTACCTTCAGGACCAGTCTGATGAGTTATTAATTGCATTCCAAGGATTTCATCTGCTTTTACTTTTACGTCTTCTAAAGACTTAGCAAGTTTAACTCCTCCCCCTTTTCCTCTACCACCTGCATGAATTTGAGCCTTAACAACAAACCAACCAGTTCCTGTTTGTTCTTTTAACTTTTCTGCTGTCGGAATAGCCTGATCTACTGAATCAACTAATAATCCCTCTTGAATTCTAACCCCGTAAGATTTTAAAATTTCCTTTGCTTGGTATTCGTGAATATTCATTGAATAAAAATTTTTGTTTTTAATTACTAAAATTACTACTTTCTTCTCAAAAATTATTCAGATATTTGATATAGATTCAAAATTCTCAAAATTATCCAAAAAAATGTTGGAATTGATAAATGTTTATAAAAGTATTGATAGTCAAGCTATTCTAAAAAACATAAATTTAAAAATAAATTCAAATGAATTAGTATCTATACTTGGACCGAGTGGTTCAGGAAAGAGTACATTATTAAATATCATGGGCTTGCTAATTCCTTATGATTCAGGCAAAATCATTTTTAATAATACTGAATTTAATTTATTGATTGAATCAGAAAAAAATCATTTTAGAAATAGAAAACTAGGTTTTGTATTTCAATTCCATAATTTATTGGGAGAATTTACGGGGGAAGAAAATATTTTAATGCCATTGTATATTCGGAATGAAAAAATTTCAAACCAAACATTAAACAATCTCAATAAACTGGTGGAATTATTGGGTTTAGGTGATTTAATTAAAAAATTACCCTCTCAATTGTCTGGTGGTGAACAGCAAAGGATTGCTATTGCACGAGCATTAATAACAGAACCCGAACTTATCTTGGCAGATGAACCTACTGGAAATTTAGATGATGAAAATGCTCAAAATCTTTATCATATTTTCCTTGAAATAAAAAAGGAATATAAAAATTCAATTGTTATGGTAACACATAATGAAAAACTTACTAAAAATTCAGACCAAATCATTCGTATAAATTCGGGTATTATTTCTTAATACCAAAAAACCTGACAAAAAAATAAAAGTCTGACATTTTTTCAGTATTTCTTCATTTTTATTTAATTTTGAAGTTCAATCTGCAATTTTTTATGAGTCACGAAAATATAACTGAATCAATTGATAAGAATCCATACCAGTATAATGGAGAGGTTATGGATAAAGAATTTTTGAATACCAATAAACCTGTATATAAAAAGGTTTATATTGAATCATATGGTTGTCAGATGAATTTTGCTGACTCCGAGGTAGTTACTTCTATTTTAATGGAGAATGGATATGGGACAACTACTAGTACAGAGGAAGCGGATGCTATTTTATTAAATACCTGTGCAATTCGAGAAAATGCCGAGCAAAAAATTCGTCATAGATTAAAAAGTTTTGAAAATTTAAAAAAGAAAAATCCTGATTTAAAAATTGGTGTTTTAGGCTGTATGGCTGAAAGACTTAAAACAAAATTAATAGAGGAAGAACGAATTGTGGATTTAGTGGCTGGACCAGATGCCTACAGGGATTTACCGCGTTTATTAGGAGAGACCGAAGCTGGTAACAAAGCCATTAATGTATTTTTATCAAGAGAAGAAACTTATGGTAATATTGAACCAGTACGATTGCATACGAATGGAGTTACGGCCTTTGTAAGCATTATGCGTGGGTGTAATAATATGTGTTCTTTTTGTGTTGTTCCTTATACTAGAGGACGAGAAAGATCTAGAGATTTACCTTCTATCATTGAAGAATGTAAAAGTTTGTTAAAAAATGGTTACCGCGAAGTTACTTTATTGGGGCAAAATGTTGACTCCTACAATTGGATTAATTTGGATGATAATTCAAAAGTAAATTTTGCCAATTTATTAGAGGCGGTGGCAAAAATTGACCCAATTTTGAGGGTAAGATTTTCTACATCCCATCCAAAAGATATAACGGATGAGGTATTAGAAACAATGAAAAAGTATGAAAATATTTGCAAAAATATTCATCTCCCTGCCCAATCAGGAAATAATCGTATTTTAGATTTAATGAATAGAACTTATACTAGGGAGTGGTATTTGGAAAGAATAAATGCAATTCGCAGAATTTTAGGAGAAGAATGCGGAATAAGTCATGATTTAATTGCTGGTTTTTGTTCTGAAACTGAGGAAGAACATCAGGATACCTTAAAATTAATGAAGGAGGTGAAATATGATTTTGGATATATGTTTATGTATTCTGAAAGGCCAGGAACCCCTGCTCATAAAAAATTAGCAGATGATGTTCCTGAGGAGGTAAAAAAGAGAAGGCTAGCTGAGATTATCGATCAACAAAGGACAGATTCAGATTACAGAAATAGACTTTTAGTGGGGACAATTCAGAAAGTTTTAGTAGAAGGAGATTCTAAAAGATCCAAAGAAGAACATTTTGGTAGGTGTGATTCGAACAAAATGGTTGTTTTCCCTAAAAAAGGAGAGCAAAAAGGAGATTATGTTATGGTTAAAATCAATTCATGTACTTCGGGTACTCTTTTAGGAGAAATTATTGAAATACTATGATAGATAAAAATATTGCATCCATAAAAGCAAAATTTGGCATTATAGGGAATGATCCTGCATTGTTAAGAGCCATATCTGTAGCTGAACAGGTTTCCGCAACGGATATGACGGTGTTAATTATGGGAGAAAGTGGTTCCGGTAAGGAAAGCTTTTCAAAAATTATCCATAGTTTATCAAAAAGAAAACATGGTGAATTTATTGCCATAAATTGCGGTGCTATACCAGAAGGAACGATTGATTCTGAATTATTTGGGCATGAAAAGGGTTCATTTACTGGGGCTGTTGAGGCAAGGAAAGGATATTTTGAAGTTACGGATGGAGGAACCATTTTTTTAGATGAAATTGCTGAAATGCCATTAGGAACTCAAGCGAGATTATTAAGGGTGCTAGAAAACGGGGAATTCATTAAGGTTGGATCCTCAAAGGTTCAAAAAACAAATGTACGAGTCGTAGCAGCAACCCATGTAAATTTATTAGAGGCAATAGAAAAAGGTAAGTTTAGAGAAGATTTATATTATAGACTTGCTACTGTCCCTATCTATGTTCCTGCCTTGAGGGAAAGAGGTAAGGATATTGAATTATTATTTCGAAAATTTACAACTGATTTTTCTGAATTACACCATACCAGGCCTATCCAATTAACAGAGGATGCCAAGGATTTATTAATCCAACAACGTTTTCCGGGCAATATTCGTCAATTAAAAAATTTAGCAGAACAGATTTCTGTTTTAGAAGTTGGAGAAAGGATTTTGGATTCTGAGAAATTAAAATATTATTTAGATTTCAACGAACCAAATAAATCTTCTATGGTTAAATCTTCAGAATTTAAATCAGGAGAAGAATCATTTTCAGAGAGAGATATATTATACAAGGTATTATTTGATTTAAGAAAGGATCTAACTGAGGTCAAAAAGTTTATGTATAATTTTATTAAATCTAACGCAAATGATATAAATTGGGATAAGAATCAAGATTTAGAAATATTTTCAGATATAGTTGAGGAGGGGAAAAATGGAATTACAAATTTACTACCAGAATCTTCTAAAAAACAGGAGGAAGCTGAATGGAAAATCAATACTGAACCCACCCATTCATTAAATGATATTGAAGATTTTGAAGCAGAGGAAGTTGAAAATTACGCGGAAGATATTACGTTATCCTTAGATAAGCAGGAAAAAGATTTAATTATTCGGGCTTTAAAAAAGAATAATAATAAACGAAAATATGCTGCACAAGATTTAGGGATAAGTGAAAGAACTTTATATAGAAAGATTAAACAATATGATCTTGAAGATTTATAAAAAACTTATAGTAGTTTTCAGCTTTATGGTATTAACCTATTCTATGACAGCCTGTTATAGTTTCAAAGGTGCGAGTTTGCCCGCTGAAATTAAAACAATTCAGATAAATAACTTTAGGAATTCAGCTGCGGGTGGTCCACCAAATTTAACCTTAACGTGTAATGAAAAAATAAAGGAGTATTTTCAAAGAAATACAAGCCTAAAAATAACAGTTGAAAAACCAGATTTATTATTGGATGGAAATATTGTCAGATATGATCTTACTCCAGTTGCTCCAACCTCTGATGATAAAGCTGGCTTAAATAGATTAACTTTAACGATTGAATTTGAATTAAAAAATAATTTCAAGGAAGAGGAAAGTTTTGTTCAGGAATTTTCTTTTTATCAGGATTTTCCACAGAATCAAACTTTGGCGGACGTAGAAGACGACTTAATTCCAAAATTATTGGATCAAATAACATTAGATTTGTTTAATAAAATAGCGGGAGATTGGTAAATTTATGAATAAATCAAAGGAATTATGGCTATTGTTAAAGAAATTGGATCGTAAGGATGCAGTAGACAATAATGTATTTGCTAAGGAAAAAAAACTTTATCCCTATTTTTATTTATTAAATTGGTTTGGGGATGGAGGAAGAGAATTAAAACGTAAGACTTCTTTAAAAACTAGAAATAGAATTCAGTTTTATCATTCTATTAAAGATGCTCCAAGTTTTGTAAATGAGCAGATAGAAAAGCCAATTTCAAATACGGAGGTTATTGATTTATTCTTAAAAAATTTACCCTCAATATCTCGCCCAAATCGAAATCAGGAAGGGGAAATAGTGGATTTATCTTCCATTGATGAGGAACAATTTGAATATCCTGTTTCTGAAACATTTGCAAAAATTTTAGAAAAGCAAGAAAAAATTTCAGAGGCAATTGAAATTTATCATAAATTAATTTTGAAAATGCCTGAAAAAAAGGTTTACTTTGCATCTCATATTGAATTTTTAAAAAATAAATTAAAATAATTATATAAAATGTTTGCATTCATTATTACCCTGTTAATTATTCTTTCGGTTCTTTTAATCGTTTTAATCCTTATTCAAAATCCTAAAGGAGGCGGTTTAAGCGGAGAATTTTCGTCTAGTAGTGCGGGACAAATGTTTGGAGTGGCAAAAACAACTGATATAGTTGAGAAATTAACTTGGGGATTTTCAATAGGAATCATGGTATTAGTATTAGTTTCTGGATTTACTATTTCAAATGCAGATCAAGGAATTGAGCCTATTACTATTCAAGAATCCAGTGCTCCAACTGTTCCAGTAGCGCCTGCGCCAATTAGTACTGCCCCAGCCGCTACGCCTGCTCCTATCGAGACTGCCCCTGCTAAATAATTAAAATCTGACATTTTTTCAGTTGCCAAAACTTGGCATATTAATTGCATTATATTAGGCATATTGTCTAATATAAAAATTGTTTTATCATTTAAATTATACCAACTATGTCAAAACTTAAAATTCAACCTTTAGCAGATAGAGTTGTTGTTGAACCTGCTGCTGCAGAAGAAAAAACGGCCTCTGGAATTATTATACCAGATACAGCAAAGGAAAAACCACAGAGAGGAACTATTGTTGCTGTAGGAAATGGCAAAAAAGATGAGCCAATTACAGTAAAAGTAGGAGACTCTGTATTATATGGTAAGTATTCTGGAACAGAAATTACCATTGAAGGTCAGGATTATTTAATCATGCGTGAGGCTGACATTTTTGCAATTATTTAAGTAAAACCTAAAAAAGAGAAAGAAAATGGCTAAAGAATTATTATTCGACGCTGAAGCGAGAGAAAAAATGAAAAAGGGAGTAGATACCCTTGCAAATGCAGTAAAAGTAACATTAGGTCCAAAAGGAAGAAATGTTATCATTGATAAGAAATTTGGTTCACCTTCAATTACAAAAGATGGTGTTTCTGTAGCAAAAGAAATTGATTTAGAGGACCAAGTAGAAAACATGGGTGCTCAATTAGTTAAAGAAGTTGCATCTAAAACTGCTGATCAAGCAGGTGATGGTACAACTACGGCTACAGTTTTAGCACAAGCTATTTATGGTATTGGTTCTAAGAATGTGGCTGCTGGCGCAAATCCAATGGATTTAAAAAAGGGAATTGATATAGCTGTACAAGCAGTTGTTAAGAATTTACAAGATCAATCCAAACCAATTGAAACGAACAATGAAATTGCACAAGTTGCTACCATTTCTGCGAATAATGATGCTGAAATTGGAGAAATGATTTCTGCTGCAATGGATAAAGTAGGAAAAGAAGGTGTAATTACTGTTGAAGAGGCAAGAGGAACAGAAACAGAAGTAAAAACAGTAGAAGGAATGCAATTTGATAGAGGTTATTTATCTCCTTATTTTGTTACGAATACTGAAAAAATGGAAGTTGAATTCGACAAACCTTTCATTTTGATTTCTGAAAAGAAGGTTTCTAATATGAAGGAATTACTTCCTGTATTAGAAGGTGTTGCTCAAACTGGTCGTCCTTTACTAATTATTGCTGAGGATGTTGATGGAGAAGCTTTAGCTACTTTAATTGTAAACAAAATCAAAGGTGCCCTAAAAGTTGCTGCTGTTAAAGCTCCAGGATTTGGAGATAGAAGAAAAGCAATGTTAGAAGATATTGCAATCTTAACTGGGGGAACAGTTATTTCTGAAGATAGAGGATTTAAATTAGAAAATGCTACTATTGAATATTTAGGACAAGCAGAAAAGATTTCTGTAGACAAAGATAATACTACAATTATTAATGGTGCAGGTTCTCAGGATGATATTCAAAATAGAGTAAATCAAATTAAATCTCAGATTGAAAATACTACATCTGATTACGATAGAGAGAAATTACAAGAGCGTTTAGCAAAATTAGCTGGTGGTGTAGCAATTTTATATATCGGAGCAGCTACTGAGGTAGAAATGAAAGAGAAAAAAGACCGTGTAGATGATGCTTTACATGCTACAAGAGCAGCCGTGGAAGAAGGAATTATTGCTGGTGGTGGTGTTGCTTTAATTAGAGCTATCGCTTCATTAGATAATTTAAAAGGTTCTAATGAAGATCAGACTACAGGTATTAATATTATTCGTCAGGCAATTGAATCTCCATTGAGAACTATCGTTTCTAATGCGGGTGGAGAAGGGTCTGTGGTTATCAATGCTGTAAAGGCAGGAAAAGATGATTATGGATACAATGCTCGTGAAGACAAATATGAGAATTTAATTAAAGCAGGTATTATTGACCCTACCAAGGTAACTCGTTTGGCTTTAGAAAATGCTGCTTCTATCGCAGGATTATTATTAACAACTGAATGTGTTATTTCTGAAAAACCTTCTGCTGAACCAGCAATGCCAGCAGGTGGCGGACACGGAATGGGTGGAATGATGTAATAATTATTCAATTATTATTCATAAAGTCAAAAAATCTCCTCAATTTTGAGGAGATTTTTATTTTATATGAACTCCAATTTAAAAAGCCGTTTTGCAATTAATATTTTATTCTTTATTTGTGGCACAAATTTTGCCACTTGGGCAACAAGAATTCCAGATTATAAAGAAAACTTGCAAATATCAGATGGAGAATTAGGTACAATTTTAGTAGGTCTTCCGATGGGATCAATTATATCGTTACCCATAGCCGGAAAACTTATTTCACATTTCAATTCAAAGAAAATAAGTTTATTTGCTATTTTTCTCTATATTCTTATACTTCCTTTAATTTCAATCATTCATCATCCCATTTTGCTATTTTTCGGGTTATTTGGCTTTGGTATGGCAGGAGACATCCTAAACATTTCCATGAATACACAAGTAATAGCCTTAGAAGAAAGGTTGAATAAAATAATTATGTCCAGCTTTCATGCCGTATTTTCTTTCGGATTAATGTTTGGATCGCTTTTGGGTGGAGCTATCAATAAGAGTTTAAGTATTCAGGAACATTTCTTATTAATAACTGGAATTAACGTTATTTCAATTTTCTTTTTTTATAAACATCTCCTACCCGACCCTACTCATCAATCCGACTCAAATGGAAAACTAAATATTTTTAAATTCCCTAAAAAATTAATCATCCTTTCTTTGATTGCTCTTTGTGGAATGCTAAGTGAGGGAGCTATGGCAGATTGGATTCCTTTATATTTCAAAGAATATGTTTTGGATAATCCTTATAACTATACTATTGGATTTACATCTTTCGGAATTGCAATGGTGATAGGAAGGTTATTAGGAGATTGGGCATCAAACAAATACGGTTCAAAAAATATATTAAATTTTGCAGGATTATCCATTACAATTGGAATGTTAATCAATTTAGTATTTTCAATTTATTGGATAAAGGTAATTGGCTGCTTCATTATTGGAATAGGAATCTCAACTATCGTTCCTTTGGTATATTCCGCCGCTGGAAAAACGAAGGAAATTTCGCCTTCAATTGCAATAGCTGGAGTTTCAACCATTGCCTATGCTGGTTTTTTAATGGGCCCTCCCCTAATCGGTTTTCTTTCTGAATTTATCAAGCTACCCAATGCTTTAGGATTAATAGCTATTTTAGGACTTATTTCCACCATTATTTCATTTAATAGTCGATCAATACCAAATAAAAATTCATAAATTAAATTTATTTATTGATTTATATTGCCTATTTTAGAAAGTTAATTCTGAAAACTATTTAATCAATGAATAAAAATGTTATTTTTTGGTCCATTACAGTTGGTCTTGGTGGATTATTATTTGGTATGGATACTGCTGTAATATCTGGAGCTGAGAAAACAATCCAAAATTTATGGAATTTAGATAATTTAACTCATGGCCTGGCTGTTGCAATTGCTTTATATGGAACTGTAATTGGAGCCGCAATTGGTGGCATACCTGCTGACACCTTCGGTAGAAAACCGACTCTAATGGTGATTGGAATTAGTTTTTTTCTTTCAGCAATAGGTACTGCCATTGCATCAAATGTGGAAATGTTCATGTTATTCAGATTTTTGGGAGGTTTAGGAATTGGGGCCTCTTCTGTAGTTGCTCCTGTTTATATTTCAGAAATAGCACCTGCAAAACATCGCGGCAAATTGGTGATTTCATTTCAATTAAATATCGTATTTGGTATCCTTTTAGCCTATATTTCAAATTATTTAATTCAAGGCTTGGAAAATGATTGGAGATGGATGTTGGCAGTAGTAGCCTTACCTTCACTTCTATTTTCTGTTTTAATCTATTTTACACCAGAAACACCTTATTTTCTATTATTAAAAAGAAATAACCAGAAAGAAGCAGAAAGGGTACTTCAATTAGCTGATGACTCAAATCCGAAGGAATCAATTGAAAGAATTATGAGTTCAGTTAAGAATCAGACTAATCAAATAAAAGAAGCTTTATTTTCAAGTAAATATACTAAACCAATTTTCCTAGCATTTTTAATTGCATTCTTTAATCAAATGTCCGGAATTAATGCTGTAATCTATTTTGCACCAAGAATATACGAACTTACAGGTCTTGCAACAAAAGGAGCATTTTTAGCAACAGCAGGGATAGGAATAGCAAATTTAATTTTTACGATGTTAGGCTGGTACCTAATTGATAGATTTGGTAGAAAAAAATTAATGTTAATTGGATCAATTGGTTATTTGTTTTCTTTAGGACATATCGCCTATTCCTTTCATACCCAAAACTATCAATATGTACCTCATTTAATATTTATGTTTATTGGAGCACATGCAATTGGTCAAGGCTCAGTTATTTGGGTATTTATCTCAGAGATTTTCCCTAGTTCTGTTCGAGCAAAAGGGATGACATTGGGTTCCCTTACACATTGGGTATTTGCAGCTCTTATTGCCAATTTTTTCCCATTTTTTACAGAAATATTTGGTGGTGAAACAATTTTTGGATTTTTTACGTTTATGATGTTATTACAATTAGTATTTGTAATTTTTATGATGCCAGAAACTAAGGGAAGCAGTTTAGAAGATTTAGAAAAACAAATTGTAGGACATTAATTCATTCCAAAATATGATACAATACGATCCTGAATCAAATAGACCTAAATATCTTCAATTAATTGATGGGATTATTGATGCCATCGATAAAGGAGAGTTTGAAAGAGGGCAACAATTACCTTCCATAAACCAAATTGCACATGAGTTTGGAATGGCAAGAATGACTGTCACCAAGGCTTATGATGAATTAAAGGAAAGGGGGCTAATTACATCTCACCATGGAAAAGGTTTTTATGTAACAAGTACCGATACTAAATCTAATATGCATGTATTCATTTTAATGGATGCATTAACTCCTTATAAAGAAATTTTACTCGAAAATATCCTACAAACCTTAGGTAAAGGAATTTCCTATAATTTATTTTTTCATTATCATGATATTAGACTATTTGAGAGCTTAATAAATGATAATTTAGGTCGATATAATCATTATATAGTACTTCCACATTTTAATATTTCTGTTTCAAAGATTGTTTCAAAAATACCTAAGGATAAATTATTAATTCTTGATATTGATATCAAAGAATTTGGAGATGATTATAGTATTTTATATCAGAATTTTGAGAAAAATATTTATGACGGTCTGAATCAATCAGTGGCTAAATTAAAAAAATATGAAAAAATCAATTTAATTTTATCCAGAAAGTCCTTCCAATATACTCCTAATGGTATTATTAATGGCTTCCAAACTTTTTGTAAAGATCAAAATATAGAATCCAATATTATTGCAGATTTGGATGAAAAAGAGCAATTAGAAAAGAACCAAGCCTATATTGTATTTAGAGAATTTGACTTGATAAAAATCATTAATTTTATCAACAATTATAAATGGAAAGTAGGAAAAGACATTGGAATTATTTCTTACGATGATACACCACTTAAGGAAATAATCTCGGAAGGAATATCTGTAATTTCAAATGATTTTGCCTTAATGGGTAAAAGAGCAGGGGAAATGATTATAAATAAAGAAAAGGGGAAATTTGCAAATCAATGCTATTTTTTAGATAGAGGTTCCTTATAAGTCTTTGTGGACATTAACCCATTCATAATCTAATTTTACATCATATTTTTTGTAAAACTCAATAGCTTTATCATTCCAATCTAATACTTGCCACATCATACCTGTACAGTTTTTGGCTTTCCCTTCTTCAATGGCAATCTCTAATAATAGTTTACCTATACCCATTCCACGAAATTCCTCTTCAATATAGATATCTTCCAAATATAATCTCTTTCCTTTCCATGTTGAAAAACGATAATACCAAAGAGAAAATCCAGCTATTTTATCATCTACAAAAGCCAAATTTGATTCAAAAAGAGGATTTTCATTCGTAAATCCATTTTCAATATAATCCTCCTCAGTAACTGTAACTTCCTGGGGAGCCCTTTCAAATAAGGCTAATTTCTTAACCAAAGCCATGATTGTTGGGATATCTGATTTCTCTGCCTTTCGAATCTTAATATTCATAATTTATAAACTTCTTAATTTTTCTAATAAATTTTTCATATCCTCAGGAAATTCTGTTTCAAATTTAATCCTTTCTTTTGTTTTTGGATGAATAATTTCTAAACTCTGAGCATGTAAGGCTTGTCTAGGACAAATATCCAATAAATTTTTAACTAAAGCTTTAAAATTAGCAATGGGACTTATATATCGAATTTTATCACCTCCATAAACAGAATCAGAAAATATTGGATGCTGGATAGATGAGGCATGAGCTCTAATTTGGTGGGTTCTTCCCGTTTCTAAATTGAATTTCACTAAAGAACAAAAACCAAAATCTTCCACAAGTTCATAATGAGTTATAGCAATTTTACCCTGCTCTGAATCTTCTGGATACATGACCATCACCTTCCTATCCTTCGGTGAACGGGTAATCTTTCCAACTAATTTACCTTTGGGTTCTTTTGGAACACCCCATAAAACAGCATAATAGGTTCTTTCAATACTATGTTCAAAAAATTGATTTCCTAAAAAGGATAAAGAAAATTCATTTTTTGCAATTACTAAAATACCAGAAGTATCTTTATCAATTCGGTGTACCAAACCCGGACGTATTTCTCCATTTGAATTTGGTAATTGATTACAATGATGAAGTAAACCATTTACTAATGTACCATTCCAGTTACCATGAGCAGGATGGACAACCATACCAGCAGGTTTATTTACAAAAATAATATCATCATCTTCATATAATATATCCAAATCCATCTCCTCAGGGTAAATTTCTTTGTCCCTCGGAGGTTCAGCAAATGAAATTGAAATTTCATCAAAAGGTTTAACTTTATAATTCGCCTTAAAAACCTTAATATTATTGACCTTTACAGAACCAGCTTCAATTCCTGCTTGAATCTTATTCCTACTTGCATTGGAAATTTTTAATTGCAAATATTTGTCAATTCTTAATAATTGTTGACCTTTGTCGACAATAAACTCATGATGGACAAATAATTCTTCTTCCTCTTCTTCAATAAATTCGTTTTCTGAAGACATTTTATGAATAATTTAGATTTAAATATACCTTCTCCCCTTGAAGAATTAATTGATCCAATTATTTCTGAAAAGGAAGTATCTGTATTTATAAAAAGAGATGATTTAATTCATCCTTATATTACAGGAAATAAATGGCGCAAATTAAAAAAATATATCCAATTATTCGAAGAATCGCCTAAAAAAGGGATAATAAGTTTTGGAGGAGCTTATTCAAATCACCTAATGGCATTGGCATTTGTTGGAAAGCTTCTTCATATTCCTACCATTGGAATCATTCGGGGAAATGAATTAAATAAGGATTCTAATCAACAATTGAAATTAATAGATTCTTTGGGTATGAAATTATTATTTATTTCCAGAGAAGATTATAAGAAAAAGTTAATACCTAATAGCATAGAAATACAGGATTATATGATAATACCTGAAGGAGGATATTCAAAGGAAGGTGTTGATTCAATAGAGGAATTAGCCAAAGAATTGGGGAAGGAAAATCCTAGCCATATTATTACTGCAATTGGAACGGGAACTACAGCAATTGGCTTAGCTAAATTTTTATCTTGTAAAATTATTGGAATATTAAGTTTAAAAAATAGTGATGAAATAAGGGAAAATGAACTGGATCAATTAGGAGAGAATAAAATTCAACTATTTAGTGAATATAGTGAACGGTCCTATGGAAAAACAGATTTTAAAATAAATGATTTTTCAATAAAATTTTCTGAAGAAAAAAAAATACCCGTGGAAAAAATTTACACGGGTAAGATGTTTTATGCTTTATT
>JBJOIA010000196.1:0-5072 GCA_046047395.1 Bacteroidota bacterium
AATTTCTCAATAAATCCTTTGAAAAACATTTAAATATTATTTTAGGTTTAAGGAGAAAATCGATTTCTCCTGGTTTAGATAATAAAATGTTAAGTTCTTGGAATTCAATGGTTTGTATTGGCATGATTCAAGTAGATTCGATATTAATAAAGGAAACAATTCACCCGAAGGTATTGGCACTGTATTCGTCCATTAAAAAAGAATTAATCAAAGGCTCTGTAATTTTACATCAATATTCTAATTCTGAAAAAATTATAGAAGGTTTCTTGGATGATTATGCTTGGTGGGCTTATGTTAATCTTGAAATGTATTTAAAATACGATGATTATGAATATTTAAAACAATTTGATTTCTGGATAGGTCAAATTATTTCCAAATTCAAACCTCAAAACAGTAATAGTCCTTATTTTCTTTATTCCAATTTACATTCGAATAAATTAATAGCAAATCAAAGAGAATTGGTAGATTCTGTAATTCCTTCTTCCAATTCCCTTTTATGTCATTTATTATTTTGGCATGGAACACTTTTAGAAAAACCAGATTCCACCCTTTCTGCATTCAAGATGATTCAAGCCATTGAAGATGATTTAAAAAAGAATCCTTCCTATTTTTCTAATTGGTTGAGAGTTGCCTCCGATTGGTTATGGTATCCAAAAGTAATTATTAAATATAATTCAGAGCTATATTCTAAAAAGCAATTATTAAAAGAAGAGTGGCCAATAGATGAAACTCAAATAATTTTTACTGGCACGAAAAATTTGAAAGATTATTCATTTCAAGTTTGCTTGGGAAATCAATGCCTAAATCTTACAAAATCAATCCAAGAACTTAGAAAACAATTAAATAATTTTATTTAATTCTATCTGGATTTTCATTTACAAAGGCACCCCATCCTTTTTTTGTTCCCTTGATTGTTGATTGAACCGAATTACCATGAAAATGATGACAAATTGCGATACCTAAGGCATCTGTTGCATCAAATAAAGCATTGTCAATTTTAATATTACCAATTACTTCAACCATTTTTGCAACTTGTTCTTTGGAAGCGTTTCCATTTCCTGTAACAGATAATTTTATTTTTTTGGGCTCATATTCTGTTACTGATATTTTTTTATTGAAAGCTATTCCCATGGTTAGTCCTTGAACCCTTCCTAATTTTAGCATAGATTGAATATTTTTTCCAAAAAATGGCGATTCAATAGCTATTTCATCTGGTAAAAATTCATCAATTATCCCATTCAATCTTTCATGGATTTTAATGAATTTTTCTCCTTGGGTTGCATATTTTTTTAGATTTAAAACACCATATTGAAGAATAGTTAAATTTTTTCCATTAATTTTGATTAGGCCATAACCTAGAATATTGGTTCCTGGGTCAATTCCCAGGATAATTTTTTCTGCTTTATTTTGTTTGAATTCGTTCATATGATATTCCACCAAATACCGCCTTTCATACCAAAAATTTTTCCAAAATTTATCTGGGAAAAGCCAAGTTTTACCTCAAATATAAAAACAATTTATTTAACATTTGATGATGGACCTACTCCAGACGTAACAGATTTTGTATTAAATCAATTAAATCAATTTGAGGCAAAGGCAAGTTTTTTTTGTATAGGAAAAAATATCCAAGAAAATCCAGAGATATTTGAAAGAATAATACAAAATGACCATAGTATTGGAAATCATACATTCAATCATTTAAATGCATTTAAATTTCCTAAACAGACTTATGAGGAGAATTTTTTTAAATGTGAAAATGAAATTCAAAAATTCAATGTTCAATCCATAGGTTTTCGTCCACCCTATGGTAGATTTACTCCGTATATTTATCAAGAATTAATTCATCATAAGCCAATAATAATGTGGTCAGTTTTAACAGGAGATTATGATAAAGCTCTAAATCCTTTAAAGGCTTTTGAAAAAATTATTAAGAATTTAAAAGATGGGGATATTATTGTCTTTCATGATTCCGTAAAGGCTTATAAAAATTTATCCGTAATTTTACCCAAAATTTTAGCCTTTGGAAAGGATAATTCCTTCCAATTTAAAGCATTATGATTGATACCCACGCACATTTATATGATGAATCCTTTCAAGGAGAAATAGATTTAACTATTAAGGAAATTAAAGATTCAGGAGTTGGACAAGTTTGGTTACCTAATTGTGATTCTGAAACATGGCCAGATCTTTGGAATTTATATCAAGGAAATAAGGAGTTTTTAAGGCCAATGGTTGGCCTGCATCCTACTTATGTAAAGGAAAACTATCAATCTGAATTATCCTTTGTTGAAGCGACATTGCAGGAATTTCGTCCCGAAATTTTGGCTATTGGCGAAATTGGTTTGGATTATTATTGGGATACAAGTTTTAAAAATGAGCAAATCGAGGCTTTTGAAATTCAATCTAATTGGGCGATGGAACATCATTTATGGATTGATATTCATTGTAGAAAAGCTTATTCAGATCTTATACATATACTTTCAAAGTCAGAATTTAGGCAATTATTCGGTATTTGTCATTGTTTTTCTGGAGATTATAGGGAAGCACATAAACTAGTAGATTTGGGATATTATTTAGGGATTGGAGGGGTAATTACCTTTAAAAACACGAAATTATTTGATTCAATTAAGGATATACCTTTAAATCGAATTGTATTAGAGACAGATGCACCCTATTTAAGTCCAGACCCCTATCGTGGAAAACAAAACAATCCAAAATATATTCCATTAATTGCCCATAAACTTGCAGAATTATATAAGGTAGACATTGAAGAGATTATTGAAACCACCAACAATAATGCATCTATTTTGAGAAATTATTCAGCTTATTAATCAAAGGAATTATTTCTTCATACCATTGAACCATTTCAATGATTTTAGATTGGACTATTGGATTTTTCGATTCAATTAATTTTTCAATATTCCCCTGTCCTACAATTTTCCCATTGTGCATAATTCCAATGCGGTCACTCCATTTCAATACATCCCCCATTTCATGGGAAATCAATAAACAAGGAATATTCAAATCTTTCACCAAATGAATAATCAAGGAACTTAATTCCTTTTTTTGTCCTGGATCAAGCTGAGAAAAAGGTTCATCCAAAACCAGACATTCAATGGGTCTTGAAACGACCTCCAAGATTGCCAGTTTCTGACGCTCTCCACCTGATAAAGATTGTATTTTAGTATTTAAAAGGCTTTTTAGTTTAAATTCTTTAATAGCTTTTTGAATTTTTTTCTCTTGAATTGGAATTTTTTCAAATTGATAGACATATTTTAGAAATTCTAATACAGTATGATGAGGATTAAAAATTAAACTTTGGGGTACATATCCAAATTCATCGTAAAACTTCATTAAGCCTTCCTTGAAAATTTCTTTCCCATTTATGTTTAACTCGAAGTCTGTAAAGGGGGTTTTTCCAACCATAATTTTTGCCAAACTACTTTTACCTGACCCTGAACGACCAATTAGAGAAAAAATTTCGCCATTTTTAATTCTTAAATTTATTCCAGAAATGGAAAAATTATTATTAATTTTATACGAATCTATTTTAATTTTTAACATCTAAACCTAAATAATATGCTTTTATGTGGAATCGACCTAGGTACATCCTCCATTAAAGTTAGTATAGTTAATGCTTCTAACCAAAAACTTGTACATAGTGTTTCCTATCCAGACAAAGAAAATGAAATAATTTCTCCGGAAATTGGTTGGGCAGAACAAGATCCTAACCATTGGTGGTATTGCATAAAAGAAGGTATAATAAGAGCAAATTCCTCAGGAAAATATAATCCTAAGGATATATTATCCATTGGTATTTCTTATCAAATGCATGGTTTAGTACTTGTAGATAAAAATAATGAAGTATTAAGGAATTCGATTATTTGGTGTGATTCAAGGGCTTCAAAATATGGAGAGAAAATGACTTCAGATTTAGGAGAAGAATTTTGTTTATCACATTTATTGAATTCTCCAGGAAATTTTACTGCGGCCAAATTAGCTTGGGTAAAAGAAAATCAACCTGAATTGTTTGAAAGAATTAAGTATGTACTTTTACCTGGAGATTTTATTTCATATAAATTTACTGGGGAATATACAACGAGTTCCTCTGCCCTTTCTGAAGGTATTTTATGGGATTTTAAAAATAATTCAATTTCAAATGAATTGTTGGATCAGGCAGGTTTTTCAAAAAATATTTTTCCACCTATTTATCCAGTATTTAGTAATCATGGTAATTTAAGTAAATCAATTGCTGAAGAATTAGGATTAACAACAAAAGTAGTAATTGGATATAAAGCTGGAGATCAACCAAATAATGCGCTATCATTAGGGGTTTTAAACCCTGGTGAAATCGCTACCACAGCTGGTACCTCTGGTGTAGTTTATGGAGTTGCAGAAGAATTAAAATATGATAATCAACATAGAGTAAATTCCTTTGCCCATGTAAATCATTCAAATAAGCAAACAAGAATTGGGGTTTTAATGTGTATCAACGGCACAGGAATAATGAATCGTTGGGTTAAAGATACTTTTTTCCCTTCAAATTCCTATCCGGAATTAAATAAATTAGCCTCCCAAAGCCCTGTTGGTTCGAAGGGAATTCAAGCCTATCCTTTTGGAAATGGTGCAGAAAGAATATTTTTAAATAAAACTATAGGAGCCCATTTAATGAACTTAGATTTGAATAGGCACAAGAATTGTGATATTATTCGTGCTAGTCAAGAAGGTATTGCCTTTTCATTAGTATATGGTATAGAATTAATGCGAAATGCAGGGATTATTCCTAAAGAAATGCGTGCGGGTTTAGCAAATATGTATTTAAGCGAAGTATTTACTGAAACGATTGTAAATGCATCCGGTATACCTGTAAAATTGATGAATGCAGATGGAGCTTTTGGGGCAGCATTAGGTTCAGGAGTAGCTATTTCAATTTTCAATTCTCCGGAGCAAGCAACAGAATCTATTGAAATAAATAAGATAGTTGAACCTCAAAAAGACAATTTATCCGTAACTAAGGATGCATATAATGAATGGAAGGAAGAAATGAAAAAAATTATTTAAAGTTGGCTAAT
>JBJOIA010000197.1:0-7663 GCA_046047395.1 Bacteroidota bacterium
TACAAGGATTAGTGAAGAAAATTGATCGTGAGGTGGCTACTAAATCCGCAGAAATTTCAGATTTATAATATTTTTTTTCAATTCATATTTGAATTAAAAAATACTTGTCGTATTTTTGCATTCGATTTTGACCTATGGTGTAATGGTAACACATCTGATTTTGGTTCAGTCGTTCTAGGTTCGAATCCTAGTAGGTCAACAATCTTTTAAAAAAACACCTCTAAAATTGAGGTGTTTTTTTTTGCCTTTTTGTATAGATTTTTTTTATATTTAAATAAAAATTAAAATGAAAAAAATATTTTCAATCCTAAGTTTAGCTATTCTCTTTCTGAGCTTTAATTCCAAGGCACAAATTGGATCTTCGAAAATAATTGCAGGTGGAGTAAAATTAGGGGTTCCAAATATTGTGAGTTTAAATGGAGAATTTATTCCTCCCATTTTAGGTAGCCATTTTTCTATTTATGGGGATTATAGCAAGATTAATACTACCCAATCTGGCGTAACAATTGGTTTTAATTACCTAGAATTGGGATCAAATTTTTACATAACCGGGAAAGGTAAAGGGATTTATATTGGAATTGGAAAATCTAAACTCTCAACAGATTTAGCTTATAATGATTTAGAAATTGTTAATAATGGTTTTTCTTATAAGGCCTCTGCAGCCACTACACTAGACATCAACACCACGAATTTTAAGTTAGGATATAGAACAGGTGGAACATTTTACTTTCGTTTTGAATTAGGTTTTGGTTTTAGTAAGGATATTCCAAAAACAATTGAAATTACCGCTAAAGCTTATGATACCCCATTAGGAACCTTAACTGAAATTCAAACTGAAACCATCCCAGAAATTTCTGGAATCTCATTTGATAAAGGTATTCCTATTGGTAGTCTTGGTTTTGGACTAGCTTTTTAGATTTTAAGAAAAATATTTTTTTTGTACTTTTAGTTATAATCAATAGGTGTTGACTTAATCCGTGCTGATGGCCAAAATAAAAGTTGTTATAGTAGAAGATGATGAAACCTTATTAGGGGAATTGGTAACTTTTTTAAACAATAAAAAAATTCAAGTTTTTCCAATAAAATCCTCCAATCAATTATTGAAATTGATTGATATTAGGCAAGATATCGATATTTTTTTAATTGATATTAATTTACCCTTGATCTCAGGTGTTGAACTTACCCGTATTATCCGAAATAAATATCTTGATATTCCTATCTTTATGATAACGGCTTTGGGGGATATTGATTCAAAGAAAATTTCATTCGAAAATGGTGCAAATGATTATTTAGTAAAACCATTCGATTTTGAAGAACTTTATATCCGGTTAATTTCTGCAATAAAGAGATTAAGACAAACAGCTATTTCAAATAAATTTACAAAAGGGCCAATATCGATTGATTTTGAAAAACATTTAGTCTTCAGAGAAGAAAAAGAAATTATTCTTACACCCAAAGAATTTAATCTTCTTACCCTTCTATTAGATGCAAATGAAGCCTATGTTTCTAAGGATAAAATAGCGAAAAGATTATGGACAAATAACGTAGAAATAAATGATAATACCATTGAAGTATATATTAATTTTCTTCGAAGAAAAATAGACAAAGAATTTGAAAAAAAGCTAATCCAAACCAAAATTGGAGTCGGTTATGCTTTGATTTTTTAATATGTCGATAAAGTCAAAAGTTGCATTTGGAATAAGTATCATTTCAAGTATTCTCATTACAATACTTTGTCTAATAATTTTTTATGAATTTTCCACTTTTAGAAGAAATGAGTTTAAGCAAAGATTGAAAAATAGAGCTCAAACTACCTATCAAATTCTTACAAAAGTGAAGGAGGTAGATACGGGTATATTAAGGGAAATCCAATTGAATACAGTTAACCAACTTTCCGATGAATCTATTCAAATTTATGATGAAAATTTTAAATTAATTTATAAAAAAAATCCCTCAAACCAGAATTTTATTCATCAAATAGAAAAAGAAGTAAGAGATTCCGATAAGGAATATTTTCGAAAAATTGGAGATCGAGATATGGCTGTTTTTGTATTTAATGAAAACGGGTATAGAATTTTGGTTTCAGCAATAGATACAGGAGGTAATAAATATTTGCAATTTTTAATTCTTGTTTTAATAATCTCATACCCAGTCATCCTTATTTTAATTTGGATATTTACCTTTAGTTTTATTAAAATTCAAATAAAACCATTAGAGGATTTTATAAAAAAAATAAAGGAAATAGGGGAGAATTCTTTGAAATCTAGAATTTCAATTGATAATAAAATTCCAAAGGAAATTCATTCTCTTGTTTTGGAATTCAATGATTTATTGAGTCGGATTGATTTGGCCTATGAAAATCAAAACCAATTTGCGGCTATGGCCTCCCATGAATTAAGAACTCCCTTGTCTCGATTATCCTTTAAAATTCAAAATCAAATTCAAGAAGATAAAGATTTAAATCATCAATCTTTATTAAAAAATTTACTTTCGGAGGTTAACCAAATGGCTGAGATTTTGCAAACCTTAATAAGTTTGGCATTATTAGATAACAAAAAAATTCAATTAAACGACAGAGTTTATTTAGAAGAATTATTGGATAAAATAATTCAAAAATATCAAATGAAGCATCCTGGCTTTGAATTTAGTCTAAATATTGAGGTTGAAGATCCTAATTTTAATAATATTGGTATTCTGAGTTCGGAAAATTTATTGGAAATTGCCTTTGGTAATTTAATTCAAAATGCCATTAAATATTCTGAAGAACCTAAATTATCAATTCAATTTAAGCCAAATTCTCAAGGTTTTGAATTATTATTTTCCAATAAAGGTACCCCAATTCCAATTGAAAGAAATGACGAGATTTTTTCTCCATTTACTAGATTCAATTTTGATAATTCCCAAACTGGTTCGGGCCTAGGATTAACCCTCGCAAAAAGAATTTTTAATCATTTAGGCCTAGAAATCGATTATAGATTTTCTGTTGAAAATTGTCATATTTTCAGAATCGTCCCCATATAATGTAATTTTTCTTAGAAAAAGTGAAATTTAAGGTCATTTTAAGGTCAATGTCCTAATTTAGTGAACCATTTTTATCTTCTAGACAGGTCCGCCCTACCTAGAGTTTTATGAATTTATTACAAAAGAGAAAATCTTAATTGATTATGAAGAAAACTATTAAATTATTTTTACCCTTAGTATTAATACTATCCGCTTTAAACCTAGGAATAGCTCAGACATTTGAGGATGCATTATTGGAGTTGGAAAGCCAACGCCCAGGAAAAGCCACTGAAATGGCAAAAGCAATAATCGCTTCAGATGGAAGTGCAGAAAATTACATTAATCTAGGTTATTTTTATTTGAACTTAGGAAATTGGGAAGAAGCTACTGCTGCCTTTAATCAATCGAAATCATTGGATTCTAAATCAGACTTGCCAGATATTGGTTTAGCAACCATTTTAGTTGGACAAGGTAAAATTAATGAAGCTAAACCTAAGTTAACCGAATTGTTGGAAGGAACAAAGTATAAGGATATACCTGCTATGTATCGAATCATGCAGGCATATACCATGTTCTACAAATTTGAGGAATCTGAGGAGTATAATGCAAGTAATAATGATCCAGTTGAAGCTTTGAGAATCTTTGATTTAATTCAAGAAAGAATTTTAAGAGATAAAAAAGTAGAAGAATTTCCTGGAATGTATATTTCAAAAGGTGACGCTTATATTATCCAAAACAATGGTGGAGATGCTGTAACTGCTTATGAATATGCATTACGTTTAAATCCAAATTTGGTTTCAGTTGAAACTAAAATCGGTTCAATTTTCTTAAGAGGAAAAAATTATAAAGAAACTCAAATTCACTATAAAAAAGCAGTTGATTTAGATCCTGAATATGCTCCTGTATATAAAAAATATGGGGAATACTTGATAATTGGACAACAATTTAAAAATGCTGCTAAATTTTTTAAAGATTATTTATCAAAATCTGAACCTACACCTGCAGATTACTTACAAACCGCAAAATTATTATTCCTAGCGAAAGATTATCATTCTGCATTAGAATATACTGCTTTAGCAGAGGAATTAGGTGTTAAAGATTTAGATATCTTTAGAATGAAGGGTTATTCTTATATTGAAGAAGAACAATTTGAAGAAGGATTGAAAAATCTTCAGTCTATGGTAGCTGCTGGTCATAAACCTTTCTATCAGGATGATTATTATTTCGGAAAAGCCTATCAGGGTTTAAATCAAGATTCAGTTGCCATTGAATATTATAATAAAGCTGCAGAATTGGATACAAATAATAATGTATACATGCTAATTCAGGATATTTATTATTCTGCTAAAAATTATTTAGAGGCAGGAAAAGCAATGGAAAATGCAATCAAATGGAATGAAAAATATGAGGAAGTAAATTCAATTGATTATTTTAGAGCAGGAATGGATTTTTATATTGCTGCTGCTTATATGGACCGTGCAGACACTCTTGGTCGTCCTGCCATGGCGATGCATGCTGACACGCTCTTTGCTTCAGCAATTGATTTAAATCCATATTGGCCTCCATATTATATTAATCGTGCCAGAAATAAAAATATTATAGACTATACTGGAACCGAATGGTTGGGAAGAGTTGATTATGAAAACTTTATTCATGTTTCTGATTCCCTAGTTGCAGCAGGTTCTAGCCAATATAAAGCTAATCCAAAGTATTATTTTGAAGCTTACAAATATCTAGGGGGTTATATTATTGCAACTGATACAACCGAAGGAAAAGAAGATAGGGTTAAAACTTATTTCGACAAAGCACTAGAAATTAATCCAAATGATAAAACGATTTTAGCCTATTATAAATCTTTGGAAGAACCAGCAGAAGGAGAGGAGGGAGATGAAAATCAAGAAGCAGAGGAAAATTCAGAAGCTGTAATGGAAAATGATGAAAACGCAAAATAATTTGCTATAATACTTTTATCACAAAAAAAATCTGCGAATTTCGCAGATTTTTTTGTTTCTAAGCAGATTGAATAAAGTATTACTAATTTTAATTATGAATAAACTCTTAAAGATGTTCCACTTAAAGAGGTATTATATACTACTAACGAACGATTTGTAATATTATTGGATGGTGTGCCTGCCGTATTGAATACAGCTCCATGTTCCCTACAAAAATACGATCCGTTTGAAAATATCATGGCATTTCTATTTTCATGAGGACAAATACTGGAAGCAGCCACATATGAATTAGCCCCTGTTTTGGCAATTACTACATTATTTTTAATTATATATCCTCCAACAGATGCCAAAGAAGTAGCAGTACTTAGGTCAACGGTGAAATCCACGTTAGAAGATGGACTTACTCCCGCAGCTTGTGTACATGAACTTAAATTTGATCCTACGCAATAAAGAGCCAATAAAGAGGCCCCCTTAAATCCCAATGATTTTAAAAATTCATTTCTGGAAATAGATTCTGGTTTATTTTTCATTTTTTTTTGTTAGATAATTTCTAAAGATTAAACTATTTTTTAAAATAATTGTAGATCAATAGATGAACGCCATAATTTTATCGTTCAATCGGATTTATTAAAATAAATTTGGCCGATTTTGCAGTTCCAACATTTCTTTTTATCACAGTAATTTTTCTTTAAATGATATAAAGCCTGTGAATCCAATGCTGATTTAGGTTCAATCTCTAAATTTTTAAACCCTCTAATGATGAAATTGTTCTCAGATTTTAATTGCCTTAAATTATTTATGGCTCTTTCTGAGTATTGGGTTTGGTTTTTTAGCCTTCCATAAAAGAATAATAAAGGAATTACTGCATTGATATAAATTAAATCTCGAAGATAATCACTGCTCTTTTTTTGTACTTTACTATTTTTTTTGCCAAAATCATAATGCTCCTTCCAATATCCTTCTAAATCAAATTTTAGTATTTTTTTTAATGCTGAATGATTTTCAATCGATAAAATAAAAGATACAATAGATACTTTCTCCGTAATAAATTGAATGAATTGAGCTATTCTTGGTCCAGGAAAATTACTTGGTCTGGTCTTCGAGAACTTCCATTCAAATTTCTTTAAATACTCTCCTTTGATTTGATATTTATTCTTGATGTGAAAAAATTCTTTTTTTAATATTTTTGAATAATTATCCATGGCTTCATCTTCCAAAAATCCCGCCAAGCCTAAAAATAAGGATTCTAGTTTAAGGGTATTATTTCGATAATTCAAAACCATTTTCAATGGAATCATTTTTAATAATAATTCCATTGGTTGAGTATTTAATGGTAAACCAAAGACTCTTCCTAATGCCTGATAGAAAGTCCCCTCCAAATCATGAAGATTTTCCTCATAAATTTCATATAATTCCTGAGATTTTAACTCAAGTCTTTCAAGGATTATTTCGTTTAGATACTCATAAATGAATTTCTTATCCATGTTTCCTAGGATATTTTCGCATGGGATAAACTGAAAAATTTCTTTGATAGATTCAGATTCAATCGTGGTGAATTTGGATAAAACTAATTGGGGAATTTTTTCTCCGTTTTGATAGGTTATTGCTAAATCATTTTCCCAAATAACATGTAAAATTACATTTTCGTAGGCCAGGTTTTTTTGATGTTCATGCTTTTCCCAATCCGAACTTTTTACATGCAATTCAACAGTTCCAAACCAAAGTACCCCATCAATCTTTATTTTTGCATTTTGGAAATCCGGGCAAGAATTTAAATTAATCTTCCCTGGAAATAAGATCTCAATTTTTGCCCCTTCTTCTGTGGTTAAATTCAATACATTAAATTGTAATTTAGACCAAATTCTCGATAATATTACCTCATTCATAATCCTTTTTTATCGAAATTCTAAAAGGATTATTTGATTTCCTAACAGTAAACTGATATTATGTAGTCTTCCTTGATCGATTCACTAAATACACGCCAATTAATAAAATTATTAAGAATAAAATATGAGATAAATAAATTTTTTCCCCATCAAAAACTCCCCATAATAGGGCAACTACAGGGATTAAATAAGTGACTGAAATTGCCACTACCGGACTTGTCATTATTATCAATCGATTAAATACGATCATTGAAATAGCAGAGCCTGCCAATCCCAATATGCTCACATAAAATATGGCCAATAAACGTTCCGAATCCATTCCTCCTGTAAAAAAACTTTGACTCATTAAAAATAAAAAGGAGATAGGGCCTAAAACCATGAATATTCCTGAAGTGGAGGTAATAGGGTCAAATTTTGATAATTTTGAACTAATGATATGAGAATTTAATCCGTATAATAAGGTTGCAATAATTACCCATATTACATGAATATTGAAATCTATGGAAAAACTTTCGCCTACCGTTGTAAGTCCCAAACATCCAATTAATCCTAAAAATATTCCCCAAGTTTGTTTAGTGGTTACTTTTTTAGAGAAGAATAAAATTCCTAATATCAATGTAAATAAAGGTGTGAACGCATTTAACATGCCAGATAGGGCAGAAGGTAAATATTTACCTGCAATGGAAAATAAGATGGATGGAATTAAATTGCCGGATAATCCTGCTGCAGCTAAATAAATCCAATCCTTTTTTTCAATTTTAGTTCTTCTTTTAATGAAAAATGGGATGAAAAATAAAAATGCAATAAATATCCTTAAGGATCCTA
>JBJOIA010000198.1:0-10111 GCA_046047395.1 Bacteroidota bacterium
TTCCATTGAACCAATAATTCAATCAGACAATAAAAAACCTATAGATAATATTAGAAATATTATTGGCCTAGAATATGAAATTCAAAAAAATATTAAAATTGATGGATTTTATTTATTCAGACCAGATTATGGAAAAAGAACCTATACGAGATTTTTTCATATTATTGGATTTAAAGTCCAATATAATATCCCTTAAAACTGATAAGCCAAACCTATTCCCATTACATCTTGAACATTAGATTCTTCATTTTCTCCTAATATTCCACCATTTGAAACATGAAGAAAATTCATGGATAAATCAATTTTAGGACTTACAGGATAAATTAAGGAAAATATATGGTGGAAATTAAATCCTCGATAAACTAATCCATCTCTTGCATTTTTATCATTGGTATCAAACCAACCAATTCCTCCTTGATAAGAAGCAAGTACGTTCTTTGTAATTAACCACCGAGTTTTTGATCCAAAACCCACTCCATAATTACCTTCATTTGAAAAATGTATAAATGAAACAATATTCATTTCCATCAATTTCTTTTTATCCACCCTTTTTTCCAAAATATTTGAAAATGGAAAAAAAATATTCATTGTAATATTCTGATTTTTCAATTGAAATGGACTACCCAATGAACCCACTCTACTACGATAAACCCCAGGAATAAGTTCTAATTTTCCTTTTTGAATTTTCATATAAAATCGGCCATCTTTGCATTCACATTCCTCCTTATTTTCTTCTTGAGAAAAGCCAATAAATGGAATTAATAGAATTAGAATAATTAGGAATTTTTGAATCATTTTTTTAGATTGAAATAAAAGTCTAGCACTAAAATATTAAATTTCATGGAAAGAAAGTTAGACAAAATAATTTTTATCGATGAAGAATGCTTGGTTTGCAATCGATTTACCAATTATATCCTCAATTTCGACAAAAAAGAAGTTTTCAAATTTTCGTCCATTCAAAGCCAAATCTACCTAAAATTATTAGAAGATTTCGAGTTTTTAAAAGAAAAAGATTCTATCATTTATTTTGAAAATGGGAAGATTCATTTAGAATTTGAAGCGGTTAGAAAAATATTAAATTCTTTAAACTTCTGGCATAAAATTATTTTACTGCCGACGTATCTAGTTCCTAAAAATCTATTGAACATTTTATACAGAAAATTTGCAAAAAATAGATACTTATTCGGACAGTTAGAAACTTGTTCGATTTTAGAAAAAGAAAAACTAAAAAACCGTATTATACGGTAAATGGAATAGAGGTAGCTGCAAAATTCGAACTAGCTTTGGCTAATAATTTACCCTCTTCATTATACATTTTACCCTCAATATTAGCAACTTTTTTACCAACACGAATAACTTCAGAGACTACTTTAACCTTTTCTCCAAGTTTAGCGCCATAAAGAAAATCAACACTTAGGTTAATGGTTACATAAAGGTTTGAAATTTCTTCAGTGATTAGTGTCATTCCCATAATTTCATCTAACATAGTGGTAATAACTCCTCCGTGCAAAACATTTGCATGATTTAATTGATCCTCTCTTACCACAAATTCCGCTATCAAACTTCCTTTTTGTGCAGCTAATAATACTCCATCCAATGCAATTGCGACAGGTCCAACATTTTTGGAATCTCTCATAGGCTTATTTAAATTAGCATTTAAATAAGCTAAAATCATTTCATTTGGTTTCATAAAAAATTTACTTAGGTCTGGTCCATATACTGGTTCTTCCAAACATTGGCATTCCAATATATCCTCTAATATCTAGTTGTTGTTTATTTTTTGACAATTTCATCACACATGAATAAGTTTTTCCAGATTTTGGATCATATATTGTCCCATCTGTCCACTCACCATCTTTAAAATTAAAATTTTGTAGGATAACCTTTCCCATCAAGGGCTTTGTTTTTTCCTTATTTTCTGGGTTAAACTCATCTTTTTTATCTGGATGCAATAACCAAGAAAGTTTTCCCATATATTTATTATTCTGTTTATAAACTAAAACCTTACCATCTTTTGTTTCAGACATCCATTCACCCAATATATCATCGGATTTGAATTGAGAAAACGAGGAATTGATTCCAAATAATAATAAAAATATGCCTAGAAATATCTTTTTCATAGTGAATAATTTTTTATACAAATGTAAAGAATATTCTGAATCTTAAAAATTTAGTTTGCTGCTATCATACTGAATGCTTATTTTTGAAAGATATTTGAGCAATAAAAATTTCTTTTATGAATTATAATTTACAGCAAATCCCTGACAGAACCTTAAAACCAAGAGAAAAAGGATTAACAATGGTAATGGATAAGGGGCTGAGTATTCGCCAAGTAGAAGATTTCTTAGAAATAAATGGCGCATATACAGACATCGTAAAACTAGGCTGGGCAACTTCGTATGTTACACCAAATTTAAAAGAAAAATTAGCAGTTTATAAAAATGCTGGCATTCCTGTTTATTTTGGTGGAACCCTTTTTGAAGCATTTCATATTAGAAATCAATTCGAGGATTATCGGAAATTATTGGATAAATATGGAATGGAATTTGCTGAGGTTTCGGATGGCTCAGTAGATATGGAAGCAGAAGATAAATGCAAATACATTGAAACACTTTCTAAGCAGGTAACGGTATTATCTGAAGTTGGATCGAAGGATGAAGCAAAAATTATTCCTCCCTATAAATGGATTCAATTAATGAAGATGGAATTGGAAGCAGGAGCCTGGAAAGTTATTGGTGAAGCAAGAGAAGGTGGAAATGTGGGATTATTTAGATCTTCTGGAGAGGTAAGACAAGGCCTTGTAGAAGAAATCCTTACACAGATCCCTGAAGAAAAAATTATCTGGGAGGCTCCCCAAAAATCTCAGCAAGTTTGGTTTGTAAAACTAGTTGGAGCAAATGTAAATGTTGGCAATATTAGTCCCAATGAAGTAATCTCATTAGAAACAATTCGGTTGGGCTTAAGAGGAGATACTTTTACTCATTTCCTAAATAAATAAATTTATGTTTATACAAGAGTTTTTTACACTCTTAAGGGATCCATTAACATTCCTAAATAATTTCATTGCTGAGAATGGCATCCTTACCTATGGGCTGGTATTTTTAATTGTTTTTGCGGAAACCGGACTGGTAGTTTTTCCTTTATTACCTGGAGATTCGCTACTTTTTTCATTAGGATTATTGGCAGCTAATGGTAATGATTTACAAATCAGTAAAATTATCCCATTATTAATTTTAGCAGCTATTCTTGGGGATCAGGTAAATTATTTTTCAGGTAAAATATTTGGAGGCATGGTATTAAAAAGGGAAAAAATATTTCTCCTAAAAAAGGAACATATCAATCAAACCCAAACTTTTTACGAAAAATACGGCAAAAACACGATTATTTTAGCACGATTCGTGCCAATTGTTAGAACAGTTGCACCATTCGTGGCAGGAACTGGGAAAATGAAATATGGAATATATTTAGCTTTTGGTATCATTGGAGCTACCATTTGGGTAAGCAGCATAACATCACTTGGTTATTTTCTAGGAAATAATGAATGGGTAAATAAAAACTTTGAAAAAGTTGTTTTATTAATCGTGTTCATCTCTATTTTACCAATTATCCTAGGTTTTATTAAATCTAAGCTTAAAGCAAAATAAAATGAGTCAGAAACGATTATTTGGTTTAATAGGCTATCCATTGGGGCATTCTTTTTCTAAAAAATATTTTAGTGAGAAATTTGAAAAATTAGGTATTCAAACAGAAAACGAATACGATTTATTCGAATTGAAAGATATTCAAGATTTTCCCAAATTAATAGAGAGTCATCAAAAAGAATTGAGAGGTTTGAATGTGACCATTCCACACAAGGAAAACATTATCCCTTATTTAGACAAATTAGATCCTGCAGCCAGGGAAATTGGGGCCGTAAATACCATTAAAATTTTACCAGATGGAAAATTAAAAGGATATAATACAGATTATTGGGGATTTAGAAATACCTTAGAAAACTGGGATCAATTCAAAAAAATAAAAGATCGATCAGCGTTAATTTTAGGACAAGGTGGTGCCTCAAAAGCAATTATTATTGCATTAAAAGATTTAGGAATTGATGTAATAAAAGTTTCAAGAAAAGAGTCAGTTAATTGTATTTCCTACGAACAAATTCCAAATTTTATTAAGCAGGTAGGACTAATTGTAAATTGTACACCATTAGGGATGTATCCAAATATAGATTCCTATCCATCTTTACCTTATGAATTATTGAATGAGAATCATTTCCTTTACGATATCGTATACAATCCTTTAGAGACAGCCTTCCTAAAAAAGGGTTTGGAAAGTGGAGTTGGAGGCGTGTTTTATGGATTACCCATGCTTCATGGACAGGCAGAGAAGGCTTGGGAAATTTGGAATCATACAACTTAGTTTAAATTCGGATCAGTAGGATAATTGGAAAGTAAGCGAAAATCGCCTCCTTTATCATAAAGAACCTTTCTCCATAATTTTTCAGGCTTGGTTTCGAATAAATATTCCAGATTTGCTTGAGAAATAATCCAAGAATTTTGCTTCAATTCACTAAGAAGTTGTCCTGCACCCCAACCTGAATAACCAATAAAAAACTTAATATCACTTAATTCTATTGAATTTTCTATAATTGAAGAAACTGCTTTTTCAAAATCACCTGCCCAAAATAGTCCATTCCCTATTGGAACACCATTTGGAATAATGTCTGGGCGTTTATGAATAAACTGCATAACGGAAGGGTCTACTGGTCCACCAGAAAATAGGGGTAATTCAATTCCTATTTCGTCTTTATAATTTGTTTCCATTATATTTCTTTGAGGATCATTCAAGACCAAACCAAAGCTATGGCTATTAGTATGTTCACAAATTAATACGACTGACCTCCTAAAATTATAATCAGAAATATAAGGCTCTGAAATCAACAAAGTTCCAGGTTTAATTTCTTCAGAATTAAAAAAGTTTGGCATAACTTGTAATTTTATTAACTAATTTAGGAGTATGAAATCAGTTTTTCTTTCACTTGGAGGTAATTTAAAAAATAGTAAAGACATTTTCCATCAAATTAATAGTGAAATTGAGAAAAAGATTGGGATAATATCTAAAAAATCCCAAATATATAAGACGCAAGCTTGGGGAAATGAGAATCAATCAGATTTTTTAAATCAGGTTATGCGAGTTGAAACAGCGATAAATTCTGCAGAGGAGGTTTTAACTATTATTTTAAAATTGGAATTAGAATTTGGGAGGATTAGAAAGGAAAAATGGGGGCCTAGAGCGATAGATATTGATATTTTATTTTTTGGTGATGAGATTATTCAACAAGAAAATTTAGTTATTCCACACCCCTATATTCAGGATAGAAATTTCATTTTAATTCCAATGATTGAAATAGAAAAAAGCTTTGTTCATCCCCTATTCAAAAAAACTTTAGAGAAATTATTAGAGGAGAATAAGGATGAAAAAAATGTTTCAGTATTGAGTTAAAAATAAAGTTTAATTCCTCAAAAGACTAATTCAATAGTTTTTCTACAATTTTTGGGAACCATTCATGTTCTAATTTTTGTCCTTTCAAGGCAATAGATTCAGGGGTATCTGTTTCGGAAATAGTATATTTTGCTTGATGAATAATATTTCCTTCGTCGTAATTTTCATTGACGAAATGAATGGTAATTCCTGATTCTTTTTCTTTATTTTTAATAACTGCCTCATGTACGAAATGACCATACATTCCTTTTCCTCCATAATTAGGGAGCAGGGCAGGATGAAGATTAATTATTTTGTTGGGGAAGGCTTTAACGAATGATTCAGGGATTAGCCAAAGGAAACCAGCGAGAACGATTAGATTGGGATTAAATTTGATAATATTATTTAGGAATTGCGGGGATCGATATTCTTCTTTTGTAAAAATTTGGGTTGGGATATTTAAATTCTCTGCTCTTTTAATAACTCCTGCATTTGGGTTATTTGAATAGATTTTGATATTAAAATTTGCATTAAAATTTTCTGAATTTTTAAAATATTGAATTATTTTTTCGGCATTTGTGCCTGATCCAGAAGCAAAAATTAGGATATTTTTCATTTATTTTTTTTAAAAAATGGCAAAAAATGCCACCACCACCCACCCATAAAATTATACGAAATTGACCTATTTTCCTAACAGGAAACTGATAAACCATTCATTAAATTTTTATTTATTAATATTATAAAGGAACTTATTTCGTAAATTGTCCGTTAGTAAACATAAAAGTCTCGTGAAAATAGGTATTATTTGTTATCCAACCTATGGTGGAAGTGGTGTTGTAGCTACTGAACTAGGAAAAGCATTAGCGGAATTGAAACACCAGGTTCACTTCATCACTTATTCTCAACCACCTCGACTAGATTTTTTTAGTGAAAACATATATTATCATGAAGTAAGTGTATCTTCTTATCCTTTATTTCAATATTTACCTTATGAATCTGCTTTAGCATCCAAGATTGTAGATGTTGCTATAAATGAAAAATTGGATTTATTACATGTTCACTATGCAATACCTCATGCATCAGCAGCTTATTTGGCACAGCAAATTTTAAAATCAAAGAATTATTCAATACCATTTATTACTACATTGCATGGAACGGATATAACCTTAGTGGGGAAAGATCCTTCTTTTGAACCAGTAGTTACTTTTTCGATAAATGAATCAAATGGAATTACTGCTGTTTCAGAGAGCCTAAAATCAGATACATTTTCTGAGTTTGAAATAAATAAAGAAATTGAGGTAATCCCTAATTTTATAGATTTAAATAGATTTTCAAGACAGAAAAAAGAACATTTCAAATTAGCAATTTGTCCGAATAATGAAAAATTAATTATTCACTCCTCAAACTTTCGAAAAGTGAAAAGGATACAGGATGTTGTTCAGGCCTTTGCAATTATCAATAAAAAAGTAAAATCGAAATTATTATTTATTGGAGATGGACCGGAGAGAACGGGAATAGAAAATCTTTGTAGAGAATTGGGGGTTTATCAAGATGTTCGTTTTTTAGGAAAACTAGATGCTATTGAAGAGGCGCTATCTTTAGCAGATTTGTTCATGCTTCCTTCGGAAAAAGAAAGTTTTGGATTAGCTGCTTTGGAAGCAATGGCTTGTGAGGTACCAGTAATTGCCTCAAATGCAGGAGGAATTCCAGAGGTAATAAAAGATAATTGCTGTGGTTTTGTAAGCCCAGTGGGAGATTTCCAAGATATGGCTAATAATGCGATTAAATTATTAGAAGATGAAAATCTCCTAATCAAGTTTAAAGCGAATGCAAGAAAGCGGGCAGAAGAATTCGACGTAAAAAAAATTGTCCCTCTTTATGTGAATTATTATAATAAAATTTTGAAAGGATAGAAAAGAATCGTATCTTTGCAATCCAATATATCGCGGGGTGGAGCAGTTGGTAGCTCGTTGGGCTCATAACCCAAAGGTCGTCAGTTCGAGTCTGGCCCCCGCTACTATAATTAGGAAATCCTCCTCTTTCACACACTTCCCCAATAATGAATAAATCCGGCTTCATTAGTATTATAGGCAAACCTAATGTAGGTAAATCAACTTTAATGAATGCCTTGGTAGGAGAAAAATTATCCATTATTACCTCAAAGGCCCAAACTACTCGACATAGAATTCTTGGTATTTTAAATGGAACCTATAAGGATGATAAATATCAAATCGTATATTCTGATACCCCGGGAGTTTTAATGCCTAAATATGAATTGCATAAATCTATGATGCAGTTTGTAAAATCCTCCCTGGAAGATGCCGATGTGGCTCTGTTTGTAACCGATTTATTCGATGAATTCGAAGAAATTGATTTTCTAACTGATTGGAAAAATAATACAAAGACTCCAATAATTGTCCTTTTGAATAAAATTGATCTAGAAAAATCAAATAGCCTTCAAGAAAAATTAGATTATTGGCAAAATATTTTTCCCAAAAGTGAAATAATTCCAATTTCAGCATTAGAGAAAATCAATTTAGAGCAAGTATTTGAAAAAATCATCCAGCATCTTCCAGAACATCCTCCTTTTTTTGCAGAGGATGAATTAACAGATAAATCAGAAAGATTTTTCGCATCAGAAATTATTCGAGAAAAAATCTTTTTAAATTATAAAAAAGAGGTTCCCTATTCTTGCGAAGTAGTAATTACTGGCTTTAAAGAAAAAGAAGATATTATCCATATTTCCTCAGAAATATATGTGGAAAGGGTAAGTCAAAGAGCCATAATTATTGGACATAAAGGAGAAAATATAAAAAAAGTTGGCACTCAAGCACGTTTAGATTTAGAACAGTTCTTCGGAAAAAAAGTATTTTTAGAACAATTCGTTAAAGTTGAGCCAGATTGGAGAGCGAAACAACAAAAATTGAAAAATTTCGGATATTTACAAGATTAAAATAACATATGTCAAGAAACATTCTAGCCATTGTGGGAAGACCCAATGTAGGGAAATCAACCTTATTTAATCGCTTGATTGAACAAAAAAAAGCGATTATCGATAATATGTCGGGGGTGACAAGGGACCGCCATTATGGACATGGCCAGTGGGGAGGTAAATTTTTCACTCTCATAGATACAGGCGGATATGTTCATGGGTCCGAGGATATATTTGAAGAGGCTATACGAGACCAAGTTGAAATTGCTATTGAAGAAGCAGACGTTATTGTCTTTGTGGTAGATTGTGATACAGGCTTAATGGACCTAGATAATGAATTCGCAAAAATTCTAAGAAGGTCGAATAAACCAATTATCCTTGCAGCAAATAAGGCAGATACTCCAGCAAAAGATGCTCTGGCAATGGAATTCTATGCCATGGGTTTGGGAGATCCATTCCCAATATCCGCGGAATCAGGTAGTGGAACCGGAGATTTATTAGATGCTATCATTGGTCATTTTAAAGATGAAGGTGAAGAAAATCCAGATTCAGATATTCCTAAAATATCAATTTTAGGAAAACCAAATGTAGGAAAATCATCCTTCCTTAATTTACTTTTGGGTAAAGACCGCTCGATTGTAACCAATATGGCTGGAACAACTCGGGATGCTATCGATAATAAATACACCCTATATGGCAAAGAGTTTATTATTACGGATACTGCTGGTATGCGAAGAAAATCTCGTGTTCATGATGATTTAGAATTTTATTCAATCCTCCGATCAGTAAGAGCCTTGGAAGAATCCGATGTGGCCATAGTTTTAGTTGATGCAACAACAATTGATGTCAATACAGGCCTAGATGCTCAAGACATGAATATTATTTCCATGGCAGATAAAGCCAAAAAAGGAATAGTATTAATGGTAAATAAATGGGACTTAGTAGAAAAGGATGGAAAAACTGCCCAAGTCTTAGAAAAAGCAATTAGAGAGAGATTGGCACCTTTGAATTATATGCCCATCATTTTCGCATCCGTATTGGAGAAGAAAAGAGTATTCCAAGTAATTGAAAAAACCATGGAGGTTTATGATAACCGAACTCAAAAAATTTCTACTTCCAAATTAAATGATGTCATGCTGAAGGCTATCGAAGACTATCCACCTCCAGCTTGGAAAGGGAAATTTATTAAGATTAAATATTGTACACAAGTTTCAACTAAATACCCTACGTTTATTTTCTTTTGTAATCTACCTCAATATATTCGTGAAAGTTATGAAAGGTATCTAGAAAACAAACTTCGAGACAATTTTAAATTGGAAGGAACTCCTGTTTCCGTTTTCTTTAGAAAAAAATAAAGGTATTTTAAATAAAATGACCTAATTTTGTAGAATTAATAGTTAGCATGAATTCAACAAATCAAGAAAAAGCATTAAATTTCTTAGAAGAAATAATTTCAAACGAAATTAAAGAAGGAAAATATCCTGAGGGTATAATTACCCGATTTCCTCCTGAGCCAAACGGATTTCTTCATATAGGTCATGCTAAAAGTATCGTTTTAAATTTCGGGCTAAGAGATACTTTTGGAGGAAAAACAAACCTTCGATTTGACGATACTAACCCAGAAAAAGAAAACGACGAATACGTTCAAAGTATAAAAAATGATATTAAATGGCTGGGCTATAATTGGGATAATGAATTTTATGCTTC
>JBJOIA010000199.1:0-3825 GCA_046047395.1 Bacteroidota bacterium
AGATTCCTTGTATGGCCATGATGGATTTCTTATTGAAGGAGGATTAATGACCAAGGCAATTAGGCTATGGCAAAAATTAACTCGTTTGGAAATAAATCCTATGCAAGATTTTTTCAAAGAACTTGAAAATAGAAAAACAGCATGAAAACCTTTCATTTAATCATCTTTTATGCATCTTTGGTTCTAATCCTTTGGGGAATTAAACAAACTGAATTCTCGGAATATATCCATGAAAATATTTATTATATTTTGGTATTTTTTATATTTCTATCTTATTTAAATAAACTATTATTTGAGATAGGATGGAAAAATGGAAGAGAAAAATTAATTCAATTTATGATGGGAATTCAAGCATTTAGATTTATTTCTAGCTTAATCTTTATAGGAATATTCGCATTTTTAAAAATACAAAATATCTATATTTTCGTTGGAAACTTTTTTGTACTTTATTTATTTTCAACAAATTTTGAAATAATGACTTTGCTTCGTAAATTGCGACGCGATTTTAAAAACTAAGTTTAAAAGTATAAAAATATACGATGTTGGCAACTATTTGTGAAGCGAAAAAAACCCTTTTCACCCTGTTTTTCGGGCTAATTTTAGCATTTATAAATTTCAATGCATCTGGAAATGAAAATCCAGAGCAAGAAATTGGAATTGTTGAAGAAATTCGTGAAATGGAACATGAAATTGGCGAAGAAATCAGAAAAGATGAAGAAGCGTTCAATGCAGGTGAATTAATTATGCATCATATTGCCGATTCTCATGAATGGCATTTATATACTTTCGGTCATTATCATGGAACGATTCCCCTTCCGGTAATTGTGTATACTGCCTCAGGAGGTTTAGAATTTCATTCTTCTTCTGAATTTTCTAATGAACATCATGAACCTGTAGCTGTAAGTGGCCTTATTATGGAACATGATAAAATTCATGCTGAAAATGGAGAAAAAGTTTGGGATTTTTCCATTACTAAAAATGTTATGTCGATGATTATTTCGGCAGTACTTTTACTCGTAATTTTCATTGGAATAGGAAAAAAATACAAAAAAAACCCAGATTCAGCACCATCCGGATTACAATCTGCATTTGAGCCAATCATCGTTTTTGTTCGAGATGAAATTGCTAAAACAAATATTGGTTCAAAGCATTACGAAAGATTCATGCCCTATTTATTAACCATCTTTTTTTATATTTGGTTTAATAATATGATGGGATTAATACCAGGTGCTGCAAACGTAACAGGAAATATTGCGATTACAGGAACCTTGGCAATTATCGCTTTTATAGTAACTAATTTAAATGGTAAATCTACTTACTGGACGCATATTTTCGCCATGCCAGGTGTACCAAAATGGATGTTAATCATTCTTACTCCGGTAGAAATTGTTGGGGTATTTATGAAGCCATTTTCCCTAATGGTTCGTTTATTTGCAAACGTTTCCGCTGGACACATTATTTTATTGAGTTTAATTTCTTTAATTTTCATTTTCAAATCTGCATTCTTAGGAATTGCTGTAGTACCATTCTCAATTTTCATGAATGTTATTGAATTAATAGTAGCATTAATTCAGGCTTATATCTTTACAATGCTTGTCTCTACTTATATTGGAGCGGCAATTGAAGAAGGCCATCATTAATAATTTGTAACTTTTTAATTTTTATATTATGTCTATTTTATCATCATTATTGGAAGTAACTGTAGGAACTGGTTTAGCTGGTGTAGGTGCTGGTTTAGCTGCAATCGGAGCTGGATTAGGTATCGGTAACATTGGAGGATCTGCAATGGAAGGAATTGCTCGTCAGCCAGAAGCTTCAGGTAAAATCCAAGGAGCGATGTTAATCGTTGCTGCTTTCGTTGAGGCGGTAGCATTATTCGCTGCAGTAATTTGTTTATTGGTTACTTTACAGTAATTCAAAAAAACGTTTCAAGAAAGATAGTTTCTTGAAATAAAATTCTAAAGCGCAATGCTTCAAAAGCAATAGGCTTAGTATTGCGCTTTTTAAAAAAAATTAAAAAATAAAAATATGCAATTAGTTACCCCTGATTTCGGACTTATTGTTTGGCAATTAATCATTTTCGGCGTATTATTTTTCGCATTGGGCAAATTCGCTTGGAAGCCGATTGTCAAAATATTAAATGAAAGAGAATCTTCTATTGAAGATGCCATCAAAATGGCAGAAAATACGCGCAAAGAAATGGAATTATTGAAAGCTGGAAATGAAAAGCTTTTGATTGAAGCACGTACTGAAAGAGATAAAACATTAAAAGAAGCAAAAGAAGCTGCTGCAAAAATTGTTTCTGATGCAAAAGCAGATGCACAGAAAGCAGCTGGCGAGGAAATAGAAAAGGCAAGAATTTCTTTCGAACAAGAAAAAAATGCCGCAATTTCTCAAATAAGAAAAGAAGCTGCTTCATTATCTTTAGAATTAGCAGAAAAAGTATTAAAATCTGAATTAAAAGATAAATCTGCTCAGGAGAAATTGGTAAATGATTTGATGGAAAGCATCAGTATTAAATAAATTTAGAAAATGTCTCAAACAATCGTAGCACATAGATACGCAAAAGCCCTTTTAGACTTAGCCGTTGAAAAAAAATCATTGGACCAAGTATATGCTGATATGGTAGACTTCGTTGAAATCTGTGAAAATAATCACGACTTAGTCCTGACATTTAAAAGTCCGATTATCAAGCATCAGGATAAAATGGCTATACTTTCTAATCTATTTGAGAAGAAATTCAATCCTGTGACTTTTTCTATTTTTAAAATTATTACTGAAAAAAATAGAGAAGCGTTTATCCCTGCAATTGCTAAGGAATTTTTGAATATTTATAATGTTCATAAAGGAATTCAAAAAGCAGATATTATTTCTGCTAGTCCTCTTACTGATTCTCAGAAAAAACAATTCCAAAAAGTCTTGGAGGATTATTCTGGAAAAACGATTCAAATCAATGAAAAAGTTGATGAGAATCTAATTGGAGGATATATCGTTAGAATTGGAGATAAGCAAATCGACGATTCTATTAAAAGAAAATTAAATGATTTAAGGGTTGCAATGGCCTAAAAAGAATCATGGAAAACAATAAAATATCTCAAATCGGAGCTTTTTTATGTTTTCTTTCCATTGCATTGGGTGCTTTTGGAGCCCATTCTTTAAAAGCTTTTTTAGAAGCAAATAATCATCAAGATACTTTTGAGACCGCCAGCAAATATTTAATGTATGGCGGTCTTTTGACTTTAATACAGAGTTTTTTTGCAAAGAATTCAGAATCAAAGAAACAAAATACCTCTGCCATTATAATGATTCTTTCCACTCTTATATTTTCGGGATCCTTATATACAATTTGTTTCACCGGAATAAAAACTTTTGGAGCGATTGCCCCCATCGGTGGTTTAGGAATGATGATTTCCCTATTCTTTTTTATTTGGTCTATTAAGAAGCCTTAATGCCTCATTACTAAGTCAAGACTTGTCCAAACAATTTGTCCCATCGTCGTACATTCCAAAAATCGTTTATCCTTATAATGTTGATATAATTCTAAACGAAGTTGTTTTATATGGCTATCAGGCGCGATATCATCTTTTGCCATAACATCCAATAAATCATAGACCCTTTGTCCTTCAGACTTCAATCTTGAAGAAATCATCGAACGTTCTTCTATTTGATATTGAACAACAGATTCATTTGAAACATATTTCATTCCTAATTGAATAAGAGGATTATTCTGTTTAAAATATTGGGGCATATAGACCGATTTTTTCCCTTCATAACATTGTTGGTCAAAATCTATTGGTCTAATTCTATAATAAACTTCTTCAAAAT
>JBJOIA010000200.1:0-5160 GCA_046047395.1 Bacteroidota bacterium
TGATTTTTTATTTGATGGACAATTAGGTGGTAAGATTTATTCCCGTTCGCATGCCTTATATGCAACTGGTGGAGCTATCACAAATAATGATGATCCAAATTTACCTTTATCAACCTTAGAAGGAAGAACTTCCTATGCCGTTTCTTATGATGCATCTGGAGAACCCGTTTATACATTAGAGCAAGAGGGGTCTGTAGTCGGACCTGGATGGATGTATGATGAAGCCGGAAATTTAGTTGAAAATACCGTATCCGTCCCGGCAGGTGGAGCTGGTTATACAGGATATTTCTATAATTATTATGGCAATGGATTCAATAGAGACAATATTGAAGCAGCAACCTATGATGCAACTTATTTTAAATTGAGACAGGTTTCTATTTCTTATAATATTCCGAAAAGAATTTTAAAGAAGATTGGTATTCCAAGAGCAAGAATATCTTTCATAGGAAGAAATTTACTATTGTTCACTAAAGTACCAACAATAGATCCTGAGACTTATTCCATAAGAAATGGAATTTATGTAAATGGTTTTGAGAGTACTCAATTACCATCTACCCGAAGTTATGGTTTCAATATTAATATTGGTTTTTAATACCCAAAAACAGAAAAAGTAAAGATTATGAAACTTAAAAATATATTTATTATCCTATTGAGTCTTGTGGTATTCTCTTGTGATAATTTTGTAGAAATGAATACCAATCCGAATGAGCCAACAAAGGTAACTCCGGATGTATTACTTCCATCAGCTATCAGAAAAAGTGTTACTTCTATGGTAACTGAGTCTTTTTTAATTGGAAATAATGCTGCACAGATAACCTCAAAGACATTAAGAACTGAAGTAGACACCTATAAATGGAATGCATTTCCAACAGTTTGGGAGTCTATGTATGGTAGTCTAACAGATTTATATTTATTAGAAAAACTAGCTGGAGAACAAAATAATTCGGCCCTTAAAGGGGCTGCTATTACCATGAAGGCTTGGATTTATTCTGTATTAACAAATGCCTACGGAGATATTCCTTATTCTCAAGCCATAAATGGAAATAAATCTAATTTTACTCCAAATTATGATTTACAAGAAGATATTTATGCAGATTTATTGACTCAATTGAGTACAGCCTCCACTTTATTAAGTTCTGGAGGATCCATTTCAGGAGATATTCTTTATGGAGGGGATGTATCAAAATGGAAAAAATTAGCTAATTCATTAAAATTACGATTATTAATGACAGCAAATAATCAATTAGCAAATGCAGGTTCTGAATTTTCTACCATTATATCCTCTGGAGATTATATGAAGAATAATGAAGACAATGCAGAATTAATATATTTGGAATCTTTTCCAAATCAATTCCCCCTAATCCCATTAAAAACAGGTGATTTTGATGCTGTTGCTCTAAGCTCAAATGCTTTAGCAAGTATGTTATCCAAAAAGGATCCAAGATTATTGCGTTTTGCTAGACCTGATAACGATGATTATATAAACCCGATTTTCTCAGGAGCTATAAATGGTTCAAATTCTGGAAATTGTAGTAAGGTAGGATCACGATTAGGGGCTGCTTATTATAATTATCCAGGACAAACCCAAGCAAATGATTTGGGTTTATCAAATGCAAATGGAATCATTATGACCTATTCTGAGGTAGAGTTTTTAATTGCTGAGGCAGCGGCAAAGGGATGGATTAATGAGAATATTGAGGTTCATTATAAAAATGGAATAAAGGCCTCTCAGGATTATTATCAAGTTGATTATAGTACCTTTGGATGGGAAAATTTTGATGATTTTTATTCAAATAGTGGGATTGCTTTTTCGAAAACAATTGATATTTGGGAGCAAAAATGGTTATCTTTATTTTTTACAGGTTTAGAACCATACTTTGAAGTAAGAAGATGGTATTTTGAATCTGGAAGTAAATGGGGAAATATTCCATTCCTTTCAGCTCCATGTGAAAATTTAAATGGAGATAAACTTCCAAACAGATTCCTTTACCCAGGAGAAGAACAAAGTTTAAATAGTGAAAACTATAAAAATGCAATTCAAAACCTTGGTGGAACAGATGATATCAATGCTTCTATTTGGTTAGTAAAATAATTAAATCTTCCTAATTTGAAAAAGAATAAATATTTTGATATTCATGGTCCGGTGTTTTATACAAGCGCCGGGCTTGTTTTATTATTTATCATTATCACCCTAATTGTTGGCAAACCCATGGAAAGGGTTTTTCTAAATATCCAAAACTGGATGACCACCAATACAGGTTGGTTTTTCACCCTCACAGTTAATATTTTATTGGTTGTTTCTCTGGTATTAGCTTTTGGAAAATATGGGAAAATTAGGCTAGGAGGAAAAAGAGCAAAACCAGAATTTTCAACATTTGGTTGGTTTTCCATGCTATTCTCCGCAGGAATGGGAATTGGATTATTATTCTTTAGTGTTGCAGAACCTATTTCAAACTATAATGAACCTCCTATTCCCTATTTAGACGAAGCACATCGGGCAGAAAATTCCCTAGTCTATACCTATCTTCATTGGGGATTACATGCTTGGGCCATTTATGCAATTATTGGCGTTGCCCTCGCTTATTTTACTTTTTCAAAAAAACTTCCTTTATCAATTCGATCCATATTTTATCCAATTTTAGGAGATAAAATCCACGGGAAAATTGGCGATGCAATCGATGTATTAAGTGTTGTCCCTACCCTATTCGGATTGGCCACTTCCCTTGGTTTTGGCGTTCAACAAATTACTACAGGTTTAAATTATTTGTTCGATATCCCCAATACTAGAGAAGTTCAGGTTTTACTTATTTTTTTAATCACCCTAGCTGCAACAACTTCTGTTGTATTGGGATTAGATAAAGGAGTTAGGATACTATCTGAATTAAATATCCGACTGGCCATGATATTTTTGATTGCAATTTTAATCATAGGACCTACCATTTTTATAGTAAATGGTTTTATACAAACAACCGGTTCTTATATTCAAGAAATTATTTCGCATGGCACTTGGACAGGCGCATACTCAGGAGGAAAGTTTCAAAGTCAATGGACCTTTGTCTATTGGGCATGGTGGATATCTTGGTCACCTTTTGTAGGTATGTTTATAGCAAGAATTTCAAGAGGAAGAACCATAAAAGAATTTATTTTAGGAGTATTATTAGTACCTACCCTTCTTACTTTTTTATGGATGTCTGTTTTTGGAGGTTCGGCATTATACCTAGAAATGAATGGTATTGGTAATATTGCTGAAGCAGTTTCAAATGATATATCCACTGCATTATTTGTAACTTTGGAGCAATTTCCATGGAATTTTATCACTAGCTTCATTGGTATTGTTTTGGTAACTATATTCTTTGTAACCTCTTCAGATTCTGGATCTCTTGTTATAGATAGTATTACCAGTGGAGGAAAACTTGATGCCCCAATTGGCCAGAAAATCTTTTGGGCTTTTTCTGAAGGAGGAGTTGCTGCAACTTTACTTATTGGTGGCGGTTTAACGGCTCTTCAGACCGCTGCTCTTACCACCGGTTTACCTTTTGCAATAATTCTATTAATAATTTGTTATAGTTTATTCAAAGAACTAGGTAAAGAATTAAAAGAAGAAAAAAGAAAGCAAAATATTTATTTAAAAAAAAGTAGTCACTCTAACTTAAATTAAATAAAAATCTTAATTTTAAGTAAAAGATTAATGCCGCTATGAAATATCTTAATTTAAGTTTTTTTCTTGTAGTTTTTTTACTTTTTGCTTGTCAAAAGGATTCTATTTCTCCAACAGGAGAATGTTACAAAGGGAAAATTATCCTAAATGGTATTTGTTCAAATATTACCATTCAAATTACAGAAGGTAATATGAATCCTAATTTATATGAAAAGGAATGGCTTAATGAAGCAAATAATGTGACGTATAATAATGTCTTTAGATTATTAAATGTATGCTCTTTCCCAACCAATATTAAAGAGGGACAAGAATTTTCCTTTCGTATAATTGAAAAAAATGATACAAATTGTGCAGTTTGTCTAGCCTATTATCCTACTCCAAGCAAAGGTTTGAATATTGAGATTTGTGATTAAAATTTATTTTTGATATTCTCTAACCCCTACTTCTTTTTCCCATTTAAAATATATTTCTAAGAGTTGATTTACCAAAATTTGGTTAGAAGAAGCTAAATTATTTAATTCTACTGGATCCTTTGATATATCAAATAAAGACCATTCTGCATCTTCCCTTTCCTTTAATAATTTCCATTTCCCTTTTCTTATAGCCTTATTTCCTTCATGTTCCCAACAATAGGTCCGCTCCATTTCTTTGTTTTCCCAAAGATAGGATAAAGACTGGCCATCCACTCCTGGATTTCTAGCTCCTGCCAATTCCAAAGCTGTTGGCATTAAATCTATTACATGCCCAATTCCCTCATGAAAACCTTTATTTGGACTTATTACTGCGGGCCAATGTATTATACAAGGGGTATTTAATCCACCTTCATGCATGAATTTTTTAAACTTTTGAAAGGGCGTATTAGAAACATTCGCCCATTGAATTCCCAAACTTTGATAAGATCCCTTTTCTCCAACTTTCTTTTTAGGATCATTCAATAATTTTAGGTTTACATTCTCATTAGAAGCACCATTATCTGAAATAAAAAAGATTATCGTATTTTCATAGTCCCCATTTTCCTTTAGAGTTTGAAGGAGTTTTCCAATATTTTGGTCTACCCGGTCGGTCATGGCTGCATAAACGGCCATTTTCCTAACCCATTGATTCTCTTCATCATCACCTTTCCAATCTTCCACATTTTCATTCCTTTCACTTAATTTATATCTTTCATCTGCAAAACCTAATTCTTTTTGTTTTTCATAACGCGTCCTTCGAATCTTATCCCAACCTTCCATATATAATTCTTCATATTTATGAATATCCTCCTCCAAAGCATGCAAAGGATAATGAGGTGCGGTATAAGCAAGGTATAAGAAAAAAGGGTCCTTCAACCTATTTTTATGATGTTGATTGATAAAGGAAATTCCATAATTGGTAAAGGCATCAGTTGCATAATAATTATCAGGAAATTGATAATCAGTACTGTCTAAAATATAAAACCTCTTGTATTTTTCTTGAGGTGTGATTTCATAATAACTTGATGCTCCTGATATTAAACCAAAATA
>JBJOIA010000201.1:0-16601 GCA_046047395.1 Bacteroidota bacterium
ACTGTATCGGAGAGGATGCGGTAGAATTAGCAAAAAATTTACAAGCTGGGGAAATTCTTTTATTAGAAAACTTACGTTTCTACAAAGAGGAAGAAAAAGGGGATGAGGCATTTGCAGAGAAGTTAGCGGGATTAGGAGATGTTTGGGTAAATGATGCATTCGGAACGGCTCATAGAGCGCATGCATCAACTACTATAGTAGGAAAATTCATGAAAGAAAAGGTTTGTGGATTTGTGATGCAAGCTGAAATCGATAATGCACAAAAGATTTTAGAAGGTGCAGAAAGACCTTTCACAGCTATTATGGGAGGATCTAAAATTTCCGATAAAATCTTAATTATTGAAAAATTATTAGATAAAGTAGACAATTTAATTATTGGTGGAGGAATGACTTATACCTTTACCCTAGCAGATGGAGGAAAAATTGGAAAATCCATCTCTGAACCCGACAAAGTAGATCTTGCAAGAGAATTATTGAAAAAAGCAGAAGAAAAAGGAGTAAAAATTTATCGTGCTCTGGATAATTTAGTGGCGGATGATTTCAGCAATGATGCAAATACACAGATTGTTCCGAAAGGACAAATTCCAGACGGCTGGGAGGGTTTAGATATTGGTCCACAAACTATAGAATTATTTAAATCAGTAGTTAAAGAATCCAAAACGATTCTTTGGAATGGTCCGATGGGAGTATTTGAATTCCCTACTTTTGCAAAAGGTACAAATGCTATTGCTGATGCAGTTGTTAATGCTACTGAACAGAATGGCGCATTCTCCCTAATTGGAGGAGGAGATTCAGCATCAGCGGTGAATAATGCAGGATATGGAGATAGAGTTTCCTATGTTTCAACCGGTGGTGGTGCCCTTTTAGAATATATGGAAGGAAAAGTATTACCAGGACTAAAAGCCTTGGAAGATTAATCTATAAAAAAGATTTAGCATAAGTTTAAAAGGTGGGGATTATTCCTCACCTTTTTGTATTTTAGAGGAATTATTTCTATCAAATGATCATTCAAGGAAAACCGAAATTTTTTAACTCTAAAATATTAGCTATCGATAGCAGACAAATTCAAAATCCTGCTGATAGCCTTTTCATTGCCATTAAAGGTATCAACCATGATGGGCATCAATATATTGAAGAATTATATCATAAAGGTGTTCGAGAATTTATTGTAGAGCAAAAGGGATGGACAAATGATTTGCAGGAGAAGTCTAAGAATTGGGAAAGAGTAAGTGTTTTTATCGTGGAGAATTCTATTCAAACACTTCAAGAAATAGCAAAAGAACATAGAGATAAATTTCATTTTCCTGTAATTGCCATTACTGGTTCAAATGGAAAAACAACTGTAAAAGAATGGCTTTCACAAATATTGGAAGATCAGTATTCAGTAGTGAAAAGTCCAAAATCCTTTAATTCACAAGTTGGAGTACCATTATCGGTTTGGAAAATAAACCAGAATCATAGCTTTGGCATATTTGAGGCAGGTATTTCTAAGCCGAATGAAATGAATGCCTTAGAAACCATTATTCAACCTACCGGAGGAATTTTTACTAATCTAGGAAGTTCACATGGAGCAAATTTTGACAACGATTTAGAAAAATTAAAAGAAAAATTAAACCTATTTAAAAAAGCCAATTTTTTAATTTTTCATGAAACAAAAGGATTAAAGACCCATATAAAGAACTATTTGGAACCTATTAATCCAAATATCCAATTAATTTACTGGTCTGAATCAGATATTAATGCTCCAGTTTTCGTCTACAAAAAAAATCAGAAGGGAAAAATTCATGTCCGCTTTAAAAAATCAACTGAATCGGAGATATTTTTAAAATTAGATCTTCCAGATTATGATGAAGCAAGCATTGAGAACCTTATTAATTGCGTATTATTGGCCAATCAATATAATATTAGCCAGGAAGTCATTCAAAGAAAATTAATCAATTTAAGGCCAATTTCTATGCGATTAGAAATGAAGGATGGATTAAATGGAAATAAAATCATTGATGATACCTATAATAATGATTTAGAGGGGCTCCAATTTGCACTTTCATTGATGAAGGAAAATCAAAGAAAAAATACCTTAATCATATTAAGTGAAATGATTGAGACGGGCATGAAGGAAGAAGAATTGTATGAAAAAATTGGACAAACCATCAATCAATATTCAATTCAAAAATTTATAGGGATTGGTAAAACCTTTGAAAAATACCAAGCCTATTTTAAGGATTTAGAAATATATAAAAACACCGAAGATTATTTAGAAAACGGCGGTTTAAAAAATATTCATGATTCATTAATACTAATAAAAGGTGCAAGAAAATATCAATTTGAAAGAATTGTTAACCGATTATTAAAAAAGACGCATCAGACTGAATTAATTATCAATTTAAATTCTTTAAAAAATAATTTAGATTATTTTAAGGAAAAAATTGGTCCCCATACCAAAATCATGGCTATGGTAAAAGCATTCGCATATGGAGCAGGATCAGAACAATTGGCTAAAACTTTGGAAAAACAATCAGTAGACTATTTTGCTGTGGCCTATACGGATGAGGGAATAGAATTAAGAGAAAATGGAATTTATGCTCCAATAATGGTTTTAAATCCTCAAATTCACGAATTTGATAAACTAACAGAATATAATTTGGAACCAGAAATATATTCATTAGAAATTTTAAAGGAAATAGACGAATATTCAACCCAAAACAATAAAAATCTTAAAATTCATTTAAAGATTGATACAGGAATGAAGCGATTAGGCTTTGAAACCCATGAAATTGATGAGGTTATAAATATTCTTAATCAAGCGCCACAATTATGGGTAGCAAGCATATTTAGTCATTTAGTGGCAAGTGAGGATATCAAACAAAAGAGTTTTACAGAAAAACAAATCAAGGATTTTAAGGAAATTTCAAATAAAATAAGCGAAAATTTAGGCTATAAACCATTATATCATATAAATAATTCTGCAGGAATAAATAATTTTTCAGAGGCTAATTTTGATATGATTCGACTAGGAATTGGTTTATTTGGAATAAGTTCTAATCCGAATGTAAAGAAAAATTTAGAGGAAGTATTAGAATTAAAGACCTATATTACCCAGATTAAAACCGTAGAAAAGGAGGAAACTATTGGGTACGGACGAAAGGGAAAATTAAAAGAAAAAGGAAAAATTGCTACCTTGGGAATTGGCTATGCAGATGGATTTAGAAGAAATCTCGGTCTTGGAAAAGGACAATTTTTAATAAACGGAAAAATCTGTAAAACAGTAGGCAATATTTGCATGGATATGTGCATGGTAGATATCAGTCATTTAAAGGATGTTCAAGTTGGCGATCAAGCCATTGCCTTTTCAAAAGAATTATCAATTCAAAAAATTGCAGAGCTAGGGGAGACTATTCCTTATGAAATCATGACTAGCATTTCACCGCGTGTTAAGAGAACCTATTTAATAGATTAACTACGAACTGGGGGCCACGCTGTGACGAACTACGAGCTAGGAAACACGAGTGGCAGCCGCGCTGTGACAAACTACGAAGTACAAACTAGGTACTGACAGCTACGCCTATATAAAAATCAGAATAAAAAATGGTAATAAAATTAAAATTATTTATTTAGCAAAACAACTAATTAAATAATCTATAATTTAGTCAAAAGGCTAAATAATTAGTTAATAAACTAAATAATAATTCTTTTATTTAGTAAAATCGCTAATTATATTATTTTATAACAGAATGGTTGCCGATTAATGATTCTTGCTTTCGCAGCAAAGAACGGCTGCTCTGAAAAGGAAATCTTTACTCATATTTCAGAACTAGTAGTTCGTAATTCTTAGTTCATAACAGCGCGGCTCCCGCTCGTAATTCAATCTTATTTGCTTATAATATTTTTATTTTATAAATTAGCAAAATAGATAATTAAGAAATGGCCATTGAAGAAATTTCAAAAGCTTTGGGGGATGAAACTAGAAGGAGAATAATTGAAATTCTTGCGGAGGGAGAAAAACCTGCAACAGAAATTTTCAATCAATTTCCTTATGCCGCTCCTACTATATCTCGCCATTTATCTGTATTAAAAGAAAGTGGTTTGGTGAGTACGCGCAGAGAGGGTGTATTTATCTATTATAATTTAGAAAAAGAAAAACTACAGGAATTGAATAATTGGTTAAAAGATTTTCTTCCAAAAGAAAAACCGAAAATAAAACCTCAATCCTCCTCCCCTCGTCCACCTAAAAAGAATCCCAATTCTGACTCGATTTTTAGTCAATTCGGATCCGACTTATAACTTAGAAAAGTACAATTTATGAATCGTTATTTATTCATCATTCGTGGACCCATTTCAGGGGGATTAAGTCAGGAAGAAACTACTTACGAGCAGGAGGTTTTACAAATCCGCGAATGGTTAAAAGGAATTAAGTCTGAATACCAAGAAATGCTTTATCAAAAATTGGGATCAAAGCATTTGACCTTAGGTGCTTCGGGGGAAATTCAAAATTTATTAAAAACTCAGTTGGATGGAGGAGAAATCATCCAATTATTCACGATTATCCTTCCAAATTGGGAAAATGCTGAAAAAATAGCCAAAACTTTCCCTTTCCCAAGCGAATTTTATACAATTGAAATTAGAGATGTTTTATAATAAAAAAACCCCTTAAAATTAAATTAAAAGGGGTTTTCGATCTAAATTATAAGAAAAAACCAAAGGTTTAATCGTCCTGAGAATCTAAAATTTGATTAAAGCTTAACCTCTCCTACCATATTTTCTGGTCTTACCCACTCATCAAACTCCTCAGCTGTAAGGTATCCAAGCTGTATTGCGGTCTCTTTTAGAGTTGAACCGTTCCTGTGAGCAGTTTGTGCAATCTCTGCCGCTTTATAATAACCTATCTTTGTATTCAAAGCTGTTACAAGCATTAAGGAATTGTCAACATGCTTTTTGATATTCTCTTCAAGTGGACGAATACCAACTGCACATTTATCATTAAAAGAAACGCAAACGTCGCCAATAATTCTAGCAGAATGAAGGAAATTATAAACCATCATAGGTTTAAATACATTCAATTCAAAATGTCCGGAGGCTCCACCAATATTAATTGCCACGTCATTTCCCATAACTTGGGCAGCAACCATGGTCATGGCTTCGCATTGGGTTGGGTTTACCTTACCTGGCATAATGGAAGATCCTGGCTCATTATCTGGGATAAAAATCTCTCCGATACCTGAACGTGGACCAGAAGATAACATTCTAATATCATTTCCAATCTTCATTAAGCTTGCAGCAACCGTTTTAAGTGCCCCATGGGCCTCAACAATAGCATCATGGGCTGCTAGAGCCTCAAACTTATTTTCGGCTGTTATAAACGGCAATTTTGTTAGTTTAGCAATATTCTCTGCAACCTTCTCCGAATAACCTTTTGGAGTATTGATTCCTGTTCCTACTGCTGTTCCTCCTAAAGCTAATTCAGATAAATGGGCTAATGTATTTTTTATCGCTTTTAAACCATGATTTAATTGCGATACATAACCCGAAAATTCTTGTCCCACCGTAAGTGGTGTAGCATCCATAAAATGGGTTCTACCAATTTTTACTACATTTTTGAATTCCTTCGCTTTAGCATCTAGGGTATCTCTTAATTTCTCAATCCCTGGAATGGTAACTTCCATGATAATTTTATAGGCTGCGATATGCATTGCCGTAGGAAATGTATCATTGGAAGATTGAGATTTATTTACATCATCATTTGGGTGAATAAATTTTTGCTCATCGGTAAGTACTCCCCCATTAATTACATGGGCACGATAGGCTATCACCTCATTGCAATTCATATTGGATTGCGTACCAGAACCCGTCTGCCAAACCACTAAAGGAAATTGATCATCTAATTTTCCAGCATGAATCTCATCACAAACCTGTCCAATTAAATCCTTTTTCTTTTCATCTAAAACCCCGCATTCAAAATTTGTAATTGCTGCCGCCTTCTTCAAATAAGCAAATGCCTGAATAATTTCTCTTGGCATTTTATTAATATCTTGGGCAATTTTAAAATTTTCGATTGACCTTTGAGTTTGCGCGCCCCAATAAACATGGGCCGGCACCTCAACTTTCCCCATCGTATCCTTTTCTATTCTAAATTCCATTTTTTTAAATTTATTTCTTTTACCTCAAAGATAATTATGCGAATTGAAAATTAATAATTAATAGTTAAGAATTAAGAATTAATAGTTAAGAATTACAAATTAAGTGAACTAGTAGTTCGTAACAGCGCGGCTGCCGCTCGTAGTTCGTAGCTCAATTATTCCTTATAAAATACCCATTTTGCTATTTCCTTGAAGGTTACTTTCTTTCCATACATTAAAATACCTACTCGATAAATCTTTGCAGATAATTTCGTCATAAAATATACACCAACTAGCATAAGCGACATAGATAGGCCCAATTGCCAGAGAGGAAAATCAAATGATAAACGAGAGACCATATCCACTGGCGCTGTAAATGGAATAATGGAAGACCAAAATGCGATTTGTCCGTTCGGCTCCATAATAACAGCATTAGCAAACATCATGGAAAGAATAATGGGCAGTAAAACGATTAAAACAAATTGCTGGGCCTCCTGGGGCGTTTCAACAGCAGATCCTATGGCAGCATATAAACCTGCATATAATAAATATCCTGTCAAAAAATAAAAGATAAATCCACCAACCATTAAAGGGATATTTATATCCTTAAATCCATCGAAAATGTCGTCTGGATTTATTTCTGGCTGTACCTGTTGTTCTCCTGACTGCATTTGAATCTCTTGTGCTTGTTTTTCGAAATAGGTCTTTGCCCCTGTCACAATTCCAAAACTCAATAAAATCCATAATGCTAACTGTGAAAGCCCTACCAAACCAATACCGATAATCTTACCCATTAATAATTGAAAAGGCTTCACAGAGGAAATGATAACTTCTACAATTCGATTCCCTTTCTCCTCAATTACCCCCATCATAACCTGTTGTCCGTATAAAATAATCATGATGTACAAAAACAATCCCATTCCCAAAGAAAGGACAAAAGAGATTGTACTATTCGAACTTTTTTCGCCCCCATCTTCAGATATTTTTTTAACAGAGGAAGATATATTTACCTGGGTATCTTCATACACCTTGGAATCTATACCCGCTTGCTTCAATAATTCCGTTCGAACCTTTCTTTCAATAATATTATTAACTGAATTCTCAAATCCCATCCCTTTATCTTCTCTTGTATAAATTTCCACCGAAGTAGGATTTTTCAAGATATCATCATGGATGATAACCAAACTATTTAATTCATTTTTAAAGAAATATTCCTTATAGTCCTCCTCTGGCTTAGTGATAATCTCATATATATTTGAATCTTCATTAAAATCCTCTTTAAGAAATAAACCACTTTCATCTATCACAGATACTTGTTCCTTTTCAGCATCGCGGGTAGCTAACCAAATTGGCACAATATAAATGGCTGAAATAAGGACTGGGGCTAAGAAAGTAGATATCCAAAATGATTTTTTTTGAATTTTCGTTCTATATTCTCTTTCTATAATTAGTAAAATCTTATGCATATTGTAAAATTTTAAATTTTAAAGTTCTTGGGCTACTCGGATAAAAATCTCATTAAAACTTGGAATCTTTTCCTTGAAGGAAATTAAATTAAGTTGCCCAATTAAATGAGTTAAAACTTGATTATTACTCACACCATCCTTAATCAATAAACTAATCTCTTGATTTTTAAAATCATTAATCTCTTGCTTAGAAACAATTTCAAATAATTCATCCTGTGGAAGAAAATCGCCCTCAAACTCTACAATGTATTCACGCGTTTTATATTGATTTAATATATCAATCTTATTTCCTTGGAGTACGATTTGAGAATGATTTATCATAGCAATTTCATCACATAGTTCTTCCACTGATTCCATTCTATGAGTTGAAAAAATGATGGTTGCTCCATTTTCTTTCAATTCCAAAATTTCGTCCTTCAATAAATTGGCATTTATCGGATCAAAGCCAGAAAATGGTTCATCCAAAATAACTAATTTAGGTTTATGGACAATCGTTGCAATAAACTGGGCTTTTTGTTGCATACCTTTGGATAATTCCTCAACCGGTTTATTCCACCAATCTTGAATACCGAATTTTACAAAGTATTTTTTCAGCTCATCCATTGCCTCATTTTTACTCATTCCTTTCAACTCTGCCAAATAGAGTAAATGCTCCCCCACTTTCATTTTTTTATATAAACCCCTTTCCTCTGGTAAATACCCAATCATAGAAATATGACTTGAATTTAAACGCTCTCCATTGAGTAAAATCACTCCTTCGTCAGGTGCCGTAATTTGATTAATAATTCGAATTAAAGAAGTTTTTCCAGCGCCATTTGGCCCCAATAAACCAAAAATACTCCCAGAAGGTATTACTAAATTAATTTGATTTAAAGCCTGATGATTTTGGTAAGATTTACTAAGGTTTTTAATCTCAATTACCATTATTTATATTTTTTGATGAATATATAAAAATATAAAAAAAAAGAATTTCTTATTGAATTAAATAGACCAATGGAATATTTAATATATAAATGGTTAGTCCTTATTTCAATAATTTCGAGACAAAATCCCAAGAAATAACACCAATACTAACAGAAACATTGATAGAATGTTTAACACCAAATTGAGGGATTTCAATTACCTTTTCGGATGCCTCTAAAAATTCATCATTCACTCCAAAAACTTCATTTCCAAAAACAAAGGCATAAGATTGATTTTCCTCTATTATAAATTTTTCTAATGAGATAGAATTATGGGTTTGTTCAACTGAAATAATCTGAAATTTCTTGGAATTTAAATATTGAATTGCCTCTATATTTGTATTGAAATATTTCCAAGTTACAGATTCATCTGCACCAAGAGCCGTTTTTGCAATTTCTCTATGCGGCGGTTTTGCTGTAATTCCGACTAAAATAATTTCCTGACAATTAAAGGCATCCCCTGTTCGAAAGGCTGAACCTACATTATTCATCGAACGGATATTGTCTAAAACCAAGACGTAGGGATATTTTGTTGCTTCTTTTGCTTCCTCCAAATCCATCCTCTCCAATTCTTCCATTGTCTTTTTTCTAAACTCCATATTTCCTTAATTTAATTCCCAAATTCTTAAATGATTGAATTTTGTTCTCCCTCCTTTTGAATATAAAAATATATTCTCCTTTTCTTCCATCGGAAATCTTAAAGAAGAAATTGAAACTTGTCCGTTTTGTCCTAATACTTCAATAGTAGATTTATCAATTAAAATAATTATATCTCTTGTTTCTTTTGGATGAATTGGGGCGCCATCTATACTTGGGAAATTTTCGTCAATTATTTTACCAGAATTTCTCCTGTCTACTAATAATAAGGATTTATTCTCATCTACATAGATCTTCGTAAATTCATTTTGGTTCTTTTTTCCTTGAATTAAAAATCCCCATTCAGAGACAGGAGAATCAGGCGCTATAATTTGGATAGCATAGATTTTATCAGCCAAGAATTTTAAACCATTTAATTTATTCATCTTCTTTACTGATTTACCTTTTAGTTCAAAATCTGGCGCTTGATTGATAAAATCTGGATAAAAAGATTGCTTTAATTTATAACCCTGATTGGTTTCTACTAGGCTCAATTTTCTTGGAAAAGACATTTGTCCATTCCAAGGAAAACTAGGCATAAATTTCGCATATTTCCAATTATCAAACCATCCTAACCAAAGATTATCAGAGCCATTGAATGGAATAGCCGCATAAAAATCTTTCCCAAAATCAACATAATTCACCGGATTCGATTTTTTATCTTTGATGAAATTTTTTCCATCGAATTCACCAACGAAATATTGCATACCCACAAAATCTGGATATGGCCCCTCAGAGGAGATTGTCAGAACCCATTTTTTCTTTTCCTTTTTTCCTTCTATTGGAAGAAGACTTAAGGCAGGACATTCCCAAATCATATTGACATTTCCTTGGTTTTTAAAATCACTTAACCAGTTCCAATCGATTAAATTTTTTGAACCATAAAATTGAATAGTAAATTCATGAGGTTTGGCTACTGCCATGATAAATTGATTTGAATCTTCATGCCAAAATACATTTGGATCCCGAAAATCTTTATAATCTATATTTAAAACAGGATTATTGGTGTATTTCGTCCAACTAATTCCATCATCGTTTGAATAGGCAATATGTTGTTCTTCTCTAGTATAAGGGTAATCAGCTGTATAAATCGCCACTAATAAATCCTTTGTGGGATCACCTAAGCCAGAGGCATGATTTTTATCCCAAACAACAGACCCAGAAAAAATGAATTCATCTCCATTCGGAATAGCTAGTGGTAATTCTTCCCAATGAACTAAATCAGTCGATTTGGCATGTCCCCAACTCATATTTCCCCATTGAAAACCTTTTGGATTATGCTGAAAAAATAGATGATATTCTCCTTTATAAAAAATTAAACCATTGGGATCGTTTGTCCAATTTTTCTTAGGTGTAAAATGTAATTCTGGTCTCCAATTTTTTGTTTCAGTTGAATCTTGGCCAAAAATATGGAATCCTAAAAATAAATTAAGAACAATTAATATTTTTTTCATAAATCAATATTTCTGAATAATAGGAATTGTAGGGACTCATGGTTAAGTTTTATGAAGGCAGCATTCTGACGATTTTCCATTATCCAATCGCCTAGATTAAAATATTTTATTCCTTGGCCACAATCATAATCTATAAGGGCATGACGATGTCCGAAAATATAGGTTTGAATGGAAGGATTTGTCTGGATGGAATGACGAATATATTTAATAATATAATCATGTTCTGGATCAAATTTTTCCCAAGCGGAATTGGCTTTCATGAGGGAATATTTTCGGGTATTCGACCAATAATGTGCTAATTTAATACCTAAATCAGGATGAAGTAATTTAAAAAATCGTTGTGCTATTTTATTTAGGTAAATAGCCCTTAGAATTTTAAAACTTCGATTGTCGAAGCCCAAACCATCTCCATGTCCCACCTGAATGATATGATTTTTACCATCCATTTGGATTGTAAAATTTTCAGGTTTATGATATATTTTAATTTTCATTTCGGACGAAAGATAATCTTTCAACCATAGGTCATGATTTCCTACAAAAAAATGGATATGAATTCCTTTATCTGCTAATTCTGCCAATTTCCCTAGAAAACGAATGAATCCTTTTGGAACAACCTTATCGTATTCAAACCAAAAGTCGAAGGCATCACCTAGAATAAAAAGGTGACTGGTATGGTCTTGAATAGAAGAAAGCCAAGAAACGATTTTTTTCTCTTTTTCTTGGCTTTGGATATAGGAAGGGAAACCCAAATGAAAATCGGATACGAAATAAATGGATTTCCCTTGTTCAAGACTAATATTTTCCATTTAAGGAATTATTTAAGATTCAATGGAAGAGTCTGGATTGGGTTTTTCCAAAACCACTTCTTCCAAATTCTCATCTGCAATTATACCATTTTCTGGGGCGTTTTTACTATCTTCAGATGCTTTTTTTTCTGCCTTTTGAGCATCTCTTTTCTTTTCTGTTTCTCCAGAAATATATTCTTGATAGGAAGTTAATTGAGCAAATGGTCTTGCTCCAACAAGTTTTTCCAAATCACTTTGGAATAAAACTTCTTTCTCTAATAAAGCTTCTGCCAGCTTAGTTAATTCTTGAATTTTATCTTTTAATAATTGTTTGGTACGTTCGTAAGCTTCGGCAATTATCTTTCTTACTTCTTCATCAATTTCACGGGCTGTTTGCTCTGAATAAGGCTTATTGAATTGGTACTCATTTCCCTTAGAATCATAATAAGAAATATTCCCTAATTTTTCATTCATACCATAAACAGTTACCATGGAATAAGCCAATTTGGTAATTCGTTCAAGGTCATTTTGTGCACCAGTAGAGATTTTTTGGAAGATGATTTCTTCTGCAGCTCTACCGCCAAGGGTTACACACATTTCATCCATTAATTGTTCTGTTCTATACAAGAACTGTTCTTTTGGAAGGTATTGTGCATATCCTAATGCAGCTACTCCTCTTGGAACGATAGAAACCTTTACCAAAGGATTTGCATGCTCTAAGAACCAACCTGCTATAGCATGGCCTGCCTCATGGAAAGCAACGATTTTCTTTTCTTCTGGAGAAATCAATTTATTTTTCTTTTCCAGACCACCAATTACACGATCCATTGCTTCCTGGAAATCATTCATTTCTACCGCTTCTTTATTTCTTCTTGCAGCGATTAAGGCTGCTTCATTACATACATTGGCAATTTCAGCTCCAGCAAAACCAGGGGTCTGTGCGGCTAATTCCTTTGGATCTATATCCTTCGCTAATTTTAATGGTTTTAAATGTACCTTGAAAATAGCCTCTCTACCAATGATATCCGGTTTATCGATGGAAACTTGACGATCAAATCTACCGGGACGAAGAAGGGCGGAATCTAGGACATCGGGACGGTTAGTAGCCGCCATAATGATAATACCAGAATCTGTTGCAAAACCATCCATTTCAACTAATAATGAGTTTAAGGTATTCTCTCTTTCATCGTTTCCACCTGGCATAGAGCCTCTACCACGAGAACGTCCTACCGCATCAATTTCATCAATAAAAATAATACAAGGAGCTTTTTCCTTCGCTTGCTTGAATAAATCTCTAACACGTGCGGCACCAACACCAACGAACATTTCAACGAAATCTGAACCAGATAAAGAGAAAAAAGGAACACCAGCCTCACCCGCTACTGCTTTTGCTAATAGAGTTTTACCTGTTCCCGGAGGACCAACTAATAAAGCCCCTTTTGGAATTTTACCTCCCAAATTGGTGAATTTTTTAGGATTCTTTAAGAACTCAACGATTTCCTGAACCTCTTCTTTAGCTTCGTCCAAACCCGCAACATCATTAAAGGTCACCTTTACTTTAGACTCTCCTTCAATTAATTGTGCACGTGAACGTCCAATATTGAAAATTTGTCCACCGGCACCTCCACCGCCTCCCATTCGGAAGAATAAAAAATAAAAACTAATACCCATCAAGATGAAAAATCCCCAGGTCGTCAACCATTCTAAAGGACTTGTTCTGGTTTCAGGAGTAGCAAAAACCTGATTGGCTTCAGGAATATCTTTTTGCTTTTCGTTCATAAAACGCTCAAAACCTTCTTGAGTAATAAATTCAACTTCAAATTGTGGAACATTTCCAGAGGAAATTAAAGATTTTGAATTATTCTTTTCAGGAAAATATTTTCCAACAAATTCAGATTTTACTGCTACTTCTGCAGATTTTCCATTAATAATTATTACGGAAGAAACCTCGTTATTTTCCAACATTTGTCCAAACTTTGGCAAAGAAATCTTTTGCAAAGAATCGGAACTAGTAAACATAAAGGTACTTACAAAAAGAACCAATAGGGCGATTAACATCCATGATTGCATTCCTTTTGGAGACTTCCCAGGCAAATTTGGCGGCAATTTAGGCCTGTTGTTTCTTGAATTTTTTGTGCTTTTAGCCATTTATTTATATTTAATCTTCAATACGGGTAAATTTAGCATCACCCCATAAATCTTCTATTTGAAAAAATTGTCTTTTATCTTTGATAAAAACATGAACGATCACATCAAAATAATCAATCAGAACCCATTCTTTTGAGGATTTTCCTTCCATGGAATGAGGCCTAATTCCCAATTTTGTTTGCATTTCTTTTTCAATTGAATCAGAAATTGCATCAATCTGTGTATCAGAGGAACCTGAACATACCACAAAATAATCTGTAAAATTATTTTCGATAGATCGAAGATCCATCACTACAATATCCATCCCCTTCTTTTCTTGTATTCCCTGCACAACACAGTCTACCATCTCTTCTGTACTTATTATCTCTAATTTCTTTACTTTGGGACTTTTCTTCATTCTTTAGTTTAATGGATATTTTTAATAATAACCGATAATATTTTAAATTTGTTCAAACAAGTCTAAAATTACAAAATAAATATTGAAAAAGGGACACTCTTATGGGAAATTTGGGTAAAAATATTATATGGATTGAAGAGTGCGAATCGACGAATAAAATAGGGTTTGAAGAATGTTTAAATAATAATGCGGAGAGTGGAACAATATGGATTGCGGATCATCAAACTGGAGGTAGGGGTCAAAGAGGTAATACTTGGCTTTCAGAGCCTGGTAAGAATCTTTTATTTTCTTTTAACCTGAAGATTCAAGAACTCTCCTTGGAAAAACAATTCTATTTATCCAAAGCAGTAGCTGTAGGCATTAGAGAAGGAATAGCAAATTATTTGGCACAAGAGGGTAAATCAAGTGATGAACTCAAGATAAAATGGCCCAATGATTTATACTGGTTCAATAAAAAAATTGGTGGAATTTTAATTGAAAATCATATTTCTAAGGGGAAATGGGGATTTTCTATCATTGGTATAGGTCTGAATATAAACCAAGAAGAATTTATTTTAAATTCGGCAATTTCATTAAAGAAAATAATAGGAAAAGATTTAGATAGAACAATTATATTAGGTGAAATCATTCTAGCTTTGAAGGAAAGTTTACATTTTTTAAATCAAAAAGAATTCGAAGGCTTAGATAAGATTTATCACCAAGAATTATTGGGAAGGGATGAATGGAACAAATTTCAAGAAACAGATTCGATTAACATTTTAGGGGGAAAAATCCGAAAGGTAAATGAATCTGGAAAATTGGAATTAGAAACAAAGTTTGGCATCAAACATTATGATTTAAAGGAAATTAGCATTATTTTAGACTAAAATACAACTGTAAACCTATTTAAAAATGATTAATTTTAAGGATAGCTTAACTAGCTTTATCTATTGGGCGAATAACGAACCCAACAAACCCTTCCTAAAACAACCTATTGGAGATGATTATATCACCTTTACCTATGGGGAATCATTGGATATAGTTAAACGTTTGTCTAACTATCTAATCAGTAATTATGAGAAAATTCAACATGTAGGGATTTTATCTAAAAACTCTGCTTATTGGATACTATCAGACCTTGCAATTATGATGTCTGGTGGAGTATCTGTCCCATTATATGCCACATTAAATTCAGAACAGGTGAATCAGATATTGAATCATGGGGATTGTGATATGGTATTTTTGGGAAAACTAGATGGGTTTGATGAGATTTGGGAGGGAATAGATAAGAAATTTAAGATAATAACTACTCCGGATGCTGCCAAGCAATCGGAGAATAATTGGGAAAAGATTATTAAGGAGACCAAGCCAAAATTTGGCAGGAGGTCGATACCAAAAACCGATATTCTTTCAATAATCTATACATCTGGGACTACGGGCAATCCGAAGGGGGTGATGATTAATCAGGCTTCGGTAACTTCGGCGATCAATACGGCTTGGGATATTGCATTTTTAGGGCAATCTGGGAATAGATTCATTTCATATTTACCATTATGCCATATAGCGGAGCGTGATTTTGTTGAATTTGCGAGTTTGGCATGTGGTGGCACGATTTATTTTGTAGAGTCTTTGGATACGTTTGAAAAGAATTTAAAGGCGGCATCACCAACACATTTTTTAGCTGTACCAAGAATATGGCAAAAATTTAAGGAGGGAATATTAAAGAAATTGGGGTCGGAGAAAAGGGTGGACACTTTATTATCTATTCCTATCCTAAGTTCTATTTTAAAGGGGGTAGTGAGGAAAAATTTAGGTTTAAAAAATGCAAAGATTACGATATCTGGAGCAGCAAAATTACCTAAAGACATTGTAACATTTTTCATGAAATTTGGAATTGTGATCCAGGAGGCGTACGGTATGACGGAAAATTTGGGTTTGACTACATTTATGAGAAAAGATCGATTCAAATTAGGAACGGTAGGACAAGCTTGGGATATATGTGAAATAAAGATTGATTCAAAATCAGGAGAGATATTGATGAAGGGACCGAATTTAATGGTAGGATATTATAAGGAGAAGAAGATGACAACCTCTATGTATGATAAAACATGGCTTAAGACAGGAGATATTGGGTCGATTGACCATGAAGGTTATTTGAGTATTGAGGGGCGTGTTAAGGATCAATTTAAGACCTCTAAGGGGATGTATGTATCACCAAATGCATTGGAGGAAATCATATTAAAGGATGAAATCATTGAACAAGCGATTGTATTAGGGAATAATTTACCTCAACCGATAGCTTTGGTTCGATTAAATGAAAAGGGATTAAGTTTATCGAAATCTGAAATAGAAAATAGAATAGAGGAAATACGTAAATCTGTTAATACGAAGGTAAAAAAATACGAAAATTTAGATAGCATCAGAGTAGTGGAAGAGGAGTGGTCAATTGAGAATGGCTTTTTAACGCCTACTTTAAAGATGAAGAGGATGTTTTTTGATCAGTATTATTCGAAACTATAATAAACAAAAAAAGCCTCAAAAGATGAGGCTTTATTTTTGAATAATGCTTTGGAGCTTACTTACTTTCCCAGGGATGAACCTAGTATCATCAGCGGTACGGGGCTTAACTTCTCTGTTCGGGATGGGAAGAGGTGAACACCC
>JBJOIA010000202.1:0-13834 GCA_046047395.1 Bacteroidota bacterium
CTCTGTGACTGGAGTTCAGACGTGTGCTCTTCCGATCTCGACAATCGATAAAATTAATCTCCTTAAATGAATAATTGGAAAAATCGCATTGCAAAAATTCACAGTTCTCGTAATCCCCTGGATCTAAACTTTTTAGATTTTTGAAGGTTCTATCTAAATAATAGCTATTTCCCATTTAAAATATTTTATTAATTTTGTCATTCTAAAATCAAAGGTAGTGTATAATATAGAGGTTTTAAAATCAAAAGTTCATTTATTAAAGGTTACAGATGCCAATATTGATTATGTTGGGAGTTTGACATTAGACGAAGATTTAATGGATGCTGCAAATATGATTGAAAATGAGAAAATCACTGTTTTGAATGTTAACAATGGCGAGCGTTTGGAAACATATCTAATAAAAGGAGAAAGAGGAAGTGGAGTTGCTTGTTTAAATGGACCTGCAGCCAGAAAAGCTGTGGTAGGAGATACTATCATTGTGATTTCATATGCCTCAATGGATTTTGAAAAGGCAAAAAGTTTTAAACCAACAATTATTTTTCCAACAAAGGAGAATAAATTGCCTTAATAGCTTTCTTCCTGTGAAGGGAAATCTCCAGATTTTACATCTTTTATATAGTTTCCAGTTGCCTCTTTGATAAGTTCACCAATATTCTGGTAGCGTCTGATAAATCGTGGATTGAATTCTGTAGTAATTCCTAGCATATCATGAATCACTAAAACTTGTCCATCGGTGCCTGCACCTGCACCAATTCCGATAGTTGGAATTTTGATTGAGTCAGAAACTTTTTTTGCTAAACCTTGTGGTATTTTCTCCAAGACAATTGCAAAGCATCCTGCTTCTTGTAATAATTTTGCGTCTTTTAATAGTTTTTCTGCTTCTTCTTCTTCTTTAGCTCTAACTGAATAGGTTCCGAATTTATAGATCGATTGAGGTGTTAGGCCAAGATGTCCCATGACTGGAATACCTGCATTGACAATTTTTTTAATAGCCTCTAAGATTTCCTCGCCGCCTTCTAATTTTATTGCATGTGCCCCTGTTTCTTTCATTACACGGATTGCGGAAGAGAGGGCAATTTCAGAATTAGATTGGTAGGTACCAAAGGGGAGGTCAACCGTTACTAGAGCTCGTTCAGTTCCTCTTACAACCGATTGCGCATGATATATCATTTGGTCTAGAGTAATTGGCAAGGTGGTTTCATGACCAGCCATTACATTGGACGCACTATCTCCAACCAGGATAATATCTATTCCTGCTGAATCTACTAATTTAGCCATAGAATAATCATAGGAAGTAAGCATAGAGATTTTTTCTCCACGTTCTTTCATGATTTGTAAAGACTGAGTAGTAATTTTTTTAAAATCCTTTAAATAGCTCATGTTAATTCTATTTTTATATTGTCGATTAAGCGAATTCCTTCCAGAAAACCAGCGAAGAGAATGCGGAATGATGAATTGATTTCTTTAATTTCTTCTAGGGTATCTAATTTAGAAAAAGCAATATAATCTATTTTGTTAAAACCTTTATCAATTAGATTCTGTTCAAAATTATTTTTTAATTCTTGAATATTTCGGTTGCCCTTTTTAATTTCTAACTGAATAGAATTGAATCCCTGAAAAATTTCTGTAGCGATGGTTAAGCCAACTTTACTTAATCGGGTATTTCTACTACTCATTGCTAAGCCTGATGCTTCTCTTATCGTATTTCCTATAAATATTTCCACTTTTGGAAGGTAATTAGGTTCGGAAACCATTTTTTTAATTACGGCAACCTGTTGAAAATCTTTTTCTCCAAGAAATAGAAAGTGAGGATTTATTTTTTTTAGGAGGATATCAACTACTAAGCAAACCCCTTGAAAATGTCCAGGGCGGTGTTCACCTTCGTAAATAGTTTCCAATTGACCGATATTATAAGGAGGAAAGGAATTTGGGATTCCATTCGGATAAATATCATTTACTTCAGGAAGGTAGAGAAAATCACAATTTGCTGCTTCAAGTTTTTGAATATCGGATTCAATGGTTTTTGGGTATTTTTCAAAATCCTTAAGATCATTGAATTGAGTAGGATTTACGAAAATAGATGCAATGCATTTATCTGCATTTAATTTTACTTGGTTTATTAAGGAGATATGGCCGGCATGAAGAGCCCCCATTGTAGGAACAAAACCCAATGTTTTTCCATCCTTTTTTAGTTGGTTCTGAATATTCTCAAATTCGGAAGCGTAACGAAAAACCTTCATTTTTTTTAAATAACCATTAAAAATACTTTAATTTGTTGAAAATTTTGACAAAATTCTGGAAATGTCATTAAAAGGAAAGAAAATTATTCTAGGAATTAGTGCAAGCATTGCTGCATATAAGTCTATTTTCCTCTTGCGTTTATTAGAAAAGCAAGGGGCAGAGGTTCGTGTTATTCAGACAAATGCCTCAAAGGATTTTGTTTCGCCTTTAGTTTTATCCACTTTTTCTCGTAATCCCGTTTGGATAGATTTTCATCAGAATAATGTTTGGAATAATCATGTAGAATTGGGTTTATGGGGAGATGCGATGGTGGTAGCTCCAGCATCCTGTAATACTTTGGCAAAAATGGTAAATGGAATTTGTGATAATATTTTAATTGCTACCTATTTATCTGCAAGATGTCCGATTTTTATTTCACCTGCTATGGATGAGGACATGTATAAGCATCCTAGTACTAAGGAGAATATAAAAAAATTAGAATCTTACGGGAACTATATTTTACCAGTTGGGAAAGGGGCTTTAGCGAGTGGATTAGATGGTGAAGGTAGGATGGCTGAACCTGAGCAGATACTTTCCACATTAGAGGAGTATTTTAGTTCTTCCACAGAATTCAAAGGAAAGAAAATTTTGATTAGTGCTGGGCCAACTAGAGAATTAATTGATCCTGTGAGATATATTTCGAATTTTTCTACTGGAAAAATGGGAATTGCTTTGGCTGAGCAAGCAAAGCGAATGGGGGCAAAGGTAGTTTTAGTACTTGGTCCAACCGAAAATCTTCCCCAATTAGAATTAGATAAATTGATCAGGGTGAATTCTGCATCTGAGATGAAGGAAGCATGCGATAAAGAATTTGAGGAGGCAGATATTACTATAATGGCTGCAGCAGTAGCAGACTATGCTTCTGTTCAATCAAAGAATAAAATAAAAAAGGCTCAAGATGAGTGGATTTTAGAAATGAAAAAAAATCCGGATATTTTAAAAGGAATGGGGGAGCGAAAAAAAGCGGGACAATTATTATTTGGCTTTGCTTTGGAGACTGATTCAGAAGAAGAAAATGCCTTAAAAAAATTAAAGGCAAAGAATTTGGATGGAATTTTTCTAAATTCTTTGAATACCAAAGGCGCAGGGTTTGCAACTAATACCAATGAAATAAACGCTTATTTTTCTAACGGGGAAAGGACTTTATTTTCCTTAAAATCAAAAGATGAAATTTCAAAAGAAATATTGTTGTCTATTCTTAATTCTTCAACCAATATTTCTTCCAATTGATTTTGCCATTCTTTAAAGGTTTCAGATATTGAAATATGGTTATTTATGTATTGGATAAATTTATCTAAATCAATATTTTTAGAAGCTATGCCGGCTCCAGCATTGAAAGTGTCCCATGCATTAATTTTTTGTTCAATATGATTTTGAATTGGAATCACCATCACAGGTTTGTCAAGATACATAGCCTCAGCGATAGATTCAAAACCTGCCGTACAACATAGTCCTTTACAATCCTTTAAATATTGAATAAATTTTTTTGAATCTACTTGATGAAAAAATAGATTTTCATTTATTTCTGTTTTTAATGGGAATTCAGGATTATCCCAAAATACATCAATTTTAACACTTGGATTTTTCTTTTGCCATTGGATAATATCTAAATAATAATTTGGATGTGTGATATACATTAATATTCCACCTTTTTTCGAGGGTTTTAATTCTTTAATTTCATTTCTTATTAAAGGGGGAATAGAGATTATTTCACTTTCATCATCGTTTTCAAGTGGATAAAATGAAAGTCCTAAATATTTTTTAGATCCGTAAGTGACTAATCTAGTGTAAAAATTCAGAAAATATTGTTCTAATTTATTGGTAGGTAAAGGAATAAAATTTTTATTCAATAATAATACCTGATGCCCTATAGAAATACAAGGAACCTCAGATTTGTTTAAAAGATAAAATAAGCCTGTCGTATATTCATAGAAATTGATAATATAATCGGGTTTTTTATTCTTAATTAATTTACCCAGTTTAAGGGTACTTTTTTTATATTTTAGTATACCTATAACTCCTTGTAAGGCAGTTTTTATGGTTTTTACGGATTTCCCTTTTCCATAAATAATTCCAGGACTTGCAAGGGTAGTAATTTTTGAAAATTCATTCCTAAAATATTCTGGGATTCTTCTATTATTAGATATCCCGAGAGTTATTCCTACAATTGTATGACCTTTTTTCTCTAAAATTTGTTTTAGAGCAATGGCTTGGGAAAGGTGTCCTTTCCCTTCTCCTTGAACAGTAAAAATAAATTTTGCCATAAATACTTAGGATGCCTTAGAGAAAAGATTTGAATCTTCTTTAATATTAGTTTGTTGGGAAAAAGGAAAGACTAATTTCCATTCTCCATCTTGGGTTTCCACCAATGCGGAAAGTGACTCCACCCAATCCCCTGAATTCATATATTGAATTCCATTAATCTCCTTCATTTCTGGTTTATGGATATGTCCGCATATAATTCCATCTGCTCCTCTTGCTTTTGCAAGGTCTGCTAATTTTTCTTCAAAATCTGAAATATAATTTACAGCAGCCTTAACTTTTTGTTTAATTTCTTGGGAGAGTGAATAATAAGGTTTCCCTTTCAATTCACGATATTTATTATACCATTTATTTAACCATAAAAGGAAATTATACCCTATATCTCCGATATATGCCAGCCATTTCATATTTTTGGTAATATTATCGAATATGTCTCCATGGCAGATAAAGAATTTTTTTCCATTTGATTCCAGTAAATAATCTCTTCGAATAGAAAATTGTTTACCAATTCTTAAAGGAAGTACTTGGTCTAGAAAATCATCGTGGTTTCCCCTTATATAAATCACTTCTGTATCTGATTTATCCATCATTTTCAATACTGCTCGCAAGAAACCAGTATGTTTTTTTTTCCAAGAACCGCCCTTTTTTAATTGCCATCCGTCAATAATATCTCCATTTAGGATTAGCTTTTCACAGTGGTTTTCCTTTAAAAATAGGGAAATTTCTTTGGCCTTCGCCCCTTTAGAACCTAAATGGATATCTGAAATGACGATTGTTTTATAATACTTGGTGGTGGATAAATTCATAATACTTAATTTTAATCAAAATTAGGATTCAATTATTTTCTAAGGGTAAAGGAATTATTAACGAATTATGAAATTGTGAAAATCAAAGAAATGATATTCATATTTAAATGATAATTTTAAATTGAAAATGAATAAGAAAAAGATTAAATTAATACCGGGGAGGGGAAGATTGGCTTGCCCTCGTGATTTTTCTTAAGAAAACCAACCAGAAAATTGATAATTTTAAATAGGATGGAAACAATAAAAGCAAGAAGGGTATTTACAGGAAAAGAATGGCTTCAAGATGTAGAAATACGGACTGAAGGGCAAAAGATATTGTCGGTTAAACCAGCAATTTCAGATAAATGGGATTTTGAAAAGGGTTTTTTGATGGCTGGAATGATTGACTTACAGGTTTATGGAGGAGGAGGCAAATTATTTTCCAATGAACCTGATTTGGATACCATACATGCCACCTATGAAGAAATTTATCAATCTGGAACTAGATTCTTTCAAATTACCATGAATTGTGCCCCTATGGATTATTATGAAAAAGCATTAAAAGCTGCCAAGGAATATCAAATCATAGGTGGAAAAGGTTTATTAGGCGTTCATTTAGAGGGGCCATTTTTCAATCCTGAGAAGAAGGGTGCTCATTTGAAAAAATTCATTCAAGAGCCAAGCAAAAAGACTATAGACCAATTGTTGAGCTGGGCAGACGGTTTAGCTTTATATATGACAATTGCTCCTGAAATGTTTGATGAAAAAACATTGAAATATTTAGTTGATACAGGGATAGAATTATCTATTGGTCATTCAAATGCAACTGAAAAGGAAATGGAATTTGCCATGAAGCTGGGAATAAATAAGGTTACTCACCTCTTTAATGCTCAATCCCAATGGGAAAGTAGAGCTTTGGGAGTGGCAGGTACTACTTTAAAACGTCCATTATGGGCTAGTATTATAGTTGATGGACAACATTGCGATTTTGGGTCAGTAGAATTGGCAAAAAGATTGAAAGGGGAAAAACTGTTTTTTATTACAGATGCTGTAACCGAAAATACTAAGGGACCCTATTCCTTTACTAAGAATGGTGACCGTTTTACAGATGAAAAAGGAATTTTGTCTGGCTCCTCTTTAACCATGTATGATGCCATGTTGAATGCGGTAAAAAATGCGAGTATTCCTCTTGAAGAAGCCATTCGAATGGCAACTTTATACCCTGCACAAGTATTAGGTAAAGAGAAAGAAATTGGACAAATTATTCCAGGGGCGAGTGATGAATTGATCTATGTGGAATTGTAAAAAGGAAAGTTTTTTTATTGATTTAGGGCTTGGAAACAAATTCTTGGTATTCAATTGGAAGGAAGGCGTGTTTCATGGACCATTCCACGATATTAAAGGCCTCTTCTGGAAGATTTTCTTTCAAAAGTTTTAACATTTCTCGGTTGTCTTCTACCTGCCTTGCTGGAAAAATATACTTGAACCAAAGACTCAATAGTCGCCTATTGCTTAGCATTCTTTTCGTAGAATTTGTATGAAATTCCAACATTTCAATTTCTGTAAAATGCTTTTCGATTTGCTTTTGCGTTTCTGTTTCCTCCTCAACCATGTGGATTAAATAAATAGATTGGAATTTAGTGAATTCCAACAAATAATGATATAAATCCATTGAAGTACTATTAATTGAAAAGGAATTTAAACGGTCCTTTAAAATTAATATCATCTTCTCTGTTTTTTCATGATCTTCCCTATCATTTTTTACAATTTCAGATTGCTTTTTTTCAAGGATTTGTAAAATACATTGTTCCTCGTTTTCTGCATGATCAATTAATAAATCGAAAACATCGTTTCCAATTGTTTTTAAACGATTTAAGGAGTGCTCATTTGAAGGATCAGAATGCCCCAGTTCTTGAAGGAAAATAGAAAAAGCATTCCTGATTCCTTTATGTGGGGCATCAAATACGGATAAGTTTAATGAAGACATTAAAAAGTGGTTAGTTTTAATTCCTAATTAAAGGATAATTAATATTTTATGCGTCTTTTTTTGGACTTGCTGTTTTTTTAGCTGCAGGAGCTTTTTTAGCTGCTGGCTTTTTTGCTTCTGTAGCTTCTGCTACTGGAGCTTCAGCAACAACCTCAACAACTTCTTTCTTCGCTGGAGCCTTCTTTGCTGGAGCTTTTGGAGCAGCATCTTTAGGTTCTACTGCAGGTAATACATGAACGAATGAACGTCCTTTGAAACCTTTTTTGAACGAAATAATACCGTCCTTTAAAGCAAATAAAGTATGGTCTTTACCTACACCAACGTTTTCTCCTGCATTATGAGCAGTACCACGTTGACGAACAATAATATTACCGGCGATAACTTTTTGTCCACCAAATAATTTAACTCCTAATCTTTTACTATGGGATTCACGGCCGTTTTTCGAAGAACCTACCCCTTTTTTATGTGCCATATCTTTCTATTAGTCTAAATTAATTATACTGTGATTGATTCGATCATAACTTTTGTCAAGTTCTGACGGTGTCCATTCATTTTTTGATATCCTTTTCTTCTTTTCTTTTTGAATACCAAAACTTTTTCTCCACGAACGTGCTCAAGGATTTTTCCTTTTACTTTAGCACCCTCAACAACCGGAGCACCTACTTTCACGTCTCCGTTTTTTTCAACTAATAATACTTTCTCTACATCAAAGCTAGAGCCTTCAGCTCCTTCTAAACGATGAGTGAAAATATACTTATCTTTTTCAACTTTGAATTGCTGTCCAGCAATTTCTACAATAGCGTACATTTTTTAATATTTAATGTGAAACATACCCACGAGGCTAGAAACTTTTTTCATTTAAAAGCCTTTAAAATGGGATGCAAAAATAAGAATTGTTTTTGATAATTACAAATTCTTTTTATCTAATTTATATTGTCTGGGATGGATAGGCTTCTGTACAAATAATTTTAATATTCAAATACGCCGTATTGAGATTGAATTGTTAATTTTTTTGACTCAGAAGATTCTACTCGTCCAACTATTTGAGCAGGAATTCCAAAAGATTGAGATATATCAATTATAGTTTGGGCATCCTTTTCATTTACATATATTTCCATTCGATGTCCCATATTGAAAACTTGATACATTTCTTTCCAATCCGTTCTGCTTTCTTTTTGAATTAAATCAAATAATATTGGCGTTTTGAATAGGTTATCTTTGATGATATGTAAATTTTCAATGAAATGTAAGATTTTTGTTTGGGCTCCCCCAGAACAATGTACCATTCCATGAATCTCTGTTCTCAATTCCTTTAGGATGGCTTTTATGACTGGTGCATAGGTTCGTGTTGGAGATAAAATTAACTTGCCTATATCCAATGGGGTTCCTTCAACCTTTTCTAATAAATTTTTTGAACCCGAATAAATCAAATCTTGAGGTACTTGGGCATCAAAACTTTCTGGATATTTGGTAGCTAAATACTTCTCCAATACATCATGTCTTGCCGAAGTCAGACCATTTGACCCCATTCCTCCATTATATTGTTTTTCATATTTAGCTTGTCCATCTGATGCTAAACCAATAATTACATCCCCATTTTGGATATGTGCATTATCCACAACTTGGTTTCTTGGCATTCTTGCTATTACAGTAGAATCAACAATAATCGTACGAACCAAATCTCCAACATCCGCTGTTTCACCTCCCGTACTATAAATTCCAATTCCATTCTCCCTTAGCATTTCCAAAACCTCCTCAGTCCCGTTAATAATTTCACCTATTACTTCCCCAGGGATTAAATTTTTATTTCTACCAATGGTAGAAGATAATAGCATATTGTCGGTTGCTCCTACGCATAATAAATCATCGGTATTCATTACTACTGCATCCTGAGCAATTCCCCTCCAAACGGATAAATCTCCTGTTTCCTTCCAATACATATAGGCCAAGGATGATTTAGTTCCTGCGCCATCAGCGTGCATTATTGTACAAAAATCAGGATCATTCGTTAAAGTATCTGGGGTAATTTTACAAAATGCTTGAGGAAATAAACCTTTATTTAGTTTTGATATAGCCTTGTGAACATCCTCTTTTGCGGCTGATACTCCTCTTTGTAAATAGCGTTCCGAACTCATTTAGCTTGATTTAATAATGCAAATTCCTTTGCAAAATAGGTTAAAATTACTGATGCTCCAGCCCGACGAATTGACATCAAACTTTCAATCATTACTTTATCATTTTCTAGCCAACCGTTCTGGCTGGCAGCTTTTAGCATGGCATATTCACCAGATACTTGATAGGCCGCAATCGGTAAATTAGAATTATTTTTTAAAGACTGTATAATATCCAAATAAGGCATAGCAGGTTTTACCATTAAGAAATCAGCTCCCTCCAACTCGTCTAGTTCTGCCTCTCTTAATGCCTCCCTGGAGTTGGCTGGATTCATTTGGTATGTTTTTTTGTCACCAAATTTCGGTGCAGATTCTAAGGCATCCCTAAATGGGCCGTAAAAACCTGAAGCATATTTCGCAGTGTAGGCCATTATTCCAACATTTGAAAACCCTGCCTCATCCAATGCTTTTCTTAGATATTCAACTCTTCCATCCATCATGTCTGAAGGTCCAATCATTTTTGAACCAGCCTTTGCTTGCGCAATTGCCATTTTTGCCAATATTGGCAAGGTTTCATCATTTAATATTTCCCCATTTTTCACTACACCATCATGTCCATCAGAACTATAAGGATCCATTGCCACGTCTGTCATGACAATAATATCTGGAAATTTTTGATGAATTTTTTTTATGGCATTACAGAAGATATTTCCTTCTTTATAGCTTTCAGAAGCAATGGAATCTTTTTTATTTTCAGGTATTTGTGCAAATAAAGCAAAAGATTTTATTCCAAGGGAAATACATTCTTCAATTTCATTTAGCAATAAATCTAAGGTAAATCGGTAGATTCCTGGCATGGAAGAAATTGCTACTTTTTGGTTTTCGCCTTCCATTACAAATATCGGATACATTAAATTACTTACGGAAAGAGTATTTTCCTGTATCAAATCTCTCCAAACCTGAGATTGTCTATTTCTTCTTGGTCTTATTTCCATTTTCAAATAATATTCGTAAAATTACTAAAATTAATTGGTAGTTTAAAAGATTAAATATTCTCTATAAATTGAAAATAATAGTTTGCCCTGATAAATTTAAGTATTCTCTTACTGCGCAGGAATTTTGTGAAATCTCTTCTGACTGTTTAAAGGAAAATCATTCCCTAATATTGCTGCCAATGTCTGATGGAGGTGAGGGAACATTATCCATATTAAATAGCTTAAAGCCTTGGGAGAAAATTGAAATAATTACAGAAGATGCTTTAGGAAGAGAAATCGAGGCATATTATTTATATGATTTAAATACGGAAACAGCCTATATTGAAATGGCATTAGCCTCTGGTTTACAATTACTAGGAGAGTCTGAAAAAAATCCAATGGAGACGAGTTCTTTTGGTACAGGATTATTAATAAAAGATGCCCTTCAAAATGGAGCAAAAAAAATTGTTTTATTTATTGGAGGTTCTGCTACCAATGATGCAGGAATGGGAATGGCCGAGGCTTTAGGCTATGAATTTTACGATTCTCATGGAAAGTATTTGAGGGGGAATGGAAAAAATTTAATTCATATTAAGGAAATTAGGGATTCAGAGTTTTTAGCTGACTTTGGGGATATTGATTTTGAAGTAGCCACTGATGTGGAAAACCCTTTATATGGACTAGAGGGGGCGGCATTTTATTTTGCAGAACAAAAAGGAGCCAATTTAGAAATGATTAGATATTTAGACAAAGGTTTAATTAATATGAATCATGTTTTTGAATTTTATGGGAGAAAAGGCCTAGAAAATTTAGCAGGCGCTGGTGCTGCCGGAGGCATGGGAGCAGGTGCAGTATTTTTTCTAAATGCAAGAATTGTATCTGGTTCAGAAACCTTTTTTAGACTAGTAGATTTTAAATCTTATATTCAAGATGCCGATATGATTATAACTGGAGAGGGAAAGGTGGATAGGCAGACTTTTTATGGAAAATTAGTTTCGAAGGTTTTGGACTATGTTGAAGATAAACAAGTACTCATAATTGCAGGTACAGCGGAGGAAAATTTAGAAATTCCAGAAAACGTTCGATTAATAAGAATGGATTCTTGGGCAGGTAGTACGGAAAAATCAATTGAATTTGCCTCTCAATATTTGAGAGAAATATTAATTAAAGAATTTTAGAACCCTCCCTTATCATAAAAAGATCTTCTTCGAGAAATTTTTAAATCCTGTAATAAGGAAGATTTTACCCGTAAATCAAAGGAATAATTACTTGCTCTTCCATAATATGGACTTGCAATTGGAGTCCAATTGATATTTAATTCCCAACAATGTAAATCTCTGTGAATAGAAATATTAGTATAGGTAACTGCATTAAATTTGAAATCATAACCTGAACTATAGGTGAATTTCCATTTTGGAGAAAGGGAAAAATCTCCTTGAAAAGTTAAACCCGAAATAGTTTGGGCTTGGGCTAATCCTAATCGGTTTAAAGAGAATTGATAACTAAACCCAAAACTCCAAGGAATATTCCAATCCACATAATCTGCTAAATTTCGATTAATCTGTTCCAATTGTGCATCCGAGCCCAAGTTACTTTCTTTTTTCTTATCTGCCCCTTCTGGTCGGAAATTTTTACCAAGTGAAAAGTTTAATCTTGACAACCTCCCTAAACCCTGTCCGGTTTTAATCATCAAATCCGGAGTTCTTCTACCAGTTTTTGCAAAAGAAGCATCTTCAACCCATAAATAAGGATCAATACTTCCACCAACAACAATGTCGAATTTTCTGAGTTTTGAATTTGCACTAAAATTTAAATTTGATAGGGGGAATTCATAGGCTAATAGGTTATAAGAGCCATTAATCGTAAAATTATCAATTAGCTTTATTTTTTCAGTAGCCTCAGATGCTGTATCCGATTTCGATTTTAACTTGGCTTCAATCGTATTTTGAATTCCAAAACTAACGGATCCATTTGCCCCTCTATACGCAATTTGGGAAGGATCGAAACTTGAAATTCGCATAATATCTCCCACTTGTTCTACCCCATCTTTATTCGTGAATTTTCGATTATTAATTCGAACATCTTGGAAATAACCAAATGATGGATCTGAATAATCTGGGGTATAAGATACCGATATACTAGGTGCCATCACATGTCGAATGGCTTGTAATCTGCCATTTCCAAATCTCAATGTTCCATATAAACGGGTATTTGCTGAGGCACTAAAGGAAATTTGGGAATTAAATTTCGGTAATCCTCTTAAAGTATCTATTCTAACAGAACTATCGGCCTCAACATAGGTATAATTATAGGAGCGTGTAAACATTTTTCCAGACCACGACATCCCTGGAGTTAGATTTACGTACCGATTTATTTTTATATTCGGAAGACTTATCGGCAAGGAGTAGTTAAAGGTTGTTTGCGCTTTATTCAATAAGGTTGCAATATTGGAACCATTAACTGGGATTACCCCTGGAGGTAAATCTGTCGCACTCGTTGGTACATAAGGCCTCTGAACAGTACCTCTTAGAGAATTTTCGGACCTTGGATATACTTCAAATTGAAATTGTTGGTAAGGATTATTTATTTGGTTTGATACACTTACCGAACCTGAGAAATCCAAACCAACCCTGAATTGATCCCAAAACTTTTCAGTCACCCTTTTTGGGTTCTTAAAAGGTTGAAATTGATTGATACCCAAATTGAATTGAGTTCCTGCATTCATAATTTTCGTAGAAGTATTTTGGTTTACCCTAAATGATATTCCTGATCTAAATACTTGTCCTAAATTATAAGAATATTGAATGGAGGATCCGATGGCATTGGATAAATATTGTTGCGTATTATAGGTATTAAATTGATTATAGGAATTGGAAGCCAAATTTACAGAGGCAGAAAAATTAGAATTTCCATAGGATTTTGGAGAATGTGCCCATTGAAGGGTAAAGTCATTTCTTTTTTGAGGATTGAATTCTGCTCCATCAGTATTTTTATTGAAGGCAAAATTAAAACTCCCCGTATAATGATATCTTTTGTTGTATTGGGTATTTAATCCTAAACCCCAACCTCCTTTTGAATAAATTTGTCCAGTAAAACGCATTCCGATGTTTTCACTTGCTGCCCAATAATAGCCTCCTTCTCTTAAATAAAAGCCTCTTCCGGAGGGTTCTTCTCCGTACACTGGAAATAAAATGCCTGAATTCCCTTCCTTTTTAGGTTTTTGATAGGGGAAAAATCCAAAAGGTAATCCAATGGGAAGGGGGATATCATTTAATTCAAAATTAAATGGACCTGAAATAATTTCTTTTTTCCCAACCATTTTAATTTTTCTTGCTCGAATATTAAAATGAGGCTGTTCCAAATTACAAGTGGTATATATGGCGTCCCGAATATAAAGATTGTCCTCTGGGTCTTTTTTTACATTTTCACCTTGTA
>JBJOIA010000203.1:0-3649 GCA_046047395.1 Bacteroidota bacterium
CATTTTCATATTTCCCAAAGATTTAGTATCGTTTGATGCTATATGGGCTCCGATAGTAAAGATGGTAGACTGGCAATTTTGAATAAATTGAATTAATTTTTTATCATCTATTCGAGATGTAAATAATCCAAGATGGGAATTTAATTCATCCAAATCGCCCATGGCAACAATTCTCGTTTCAGCCTTAGACATGACAGCCCCGTCCGCTAGGCGGGTAAGGCCCTTATCTCCTGTTTTTGTGTATATTGCCATTTCAATTTAATTTAATTTTCAAATCTAGTATATTTATCGAATATTTCACAATTTTTTAACAGTTAAACTTATAACTTTTTTAAGATTGAAGGATTATATTATTTTAGTCAAAATTAGGTAAGTAAGAGATTGAGTTGTAATTTTGGGCATAATTTAAATTATGAGTATAGAATTTTTCCTATTTCGAGCACTTAAATGGATTTTACTAATTGTTTTTGCAATTAGTTTATTATTTGTTTATCGTGGCTTGCCCGATCCAGCAGCCGTTCATTTTGATGTGGATGGTCAGCCAGATGGGTTTTTGCCAAAAACACAAATCTTTTATTTATTAGGTGGGATCGTGATATTATTCAATATCTTGGTTGGAACAGTAGCAAAATTAGTTTTGAAAATTCCAATTTCGAATGAATTTTTAAAATCAAAGGGACAAGAGGAAGTTAGAATGGTTTTTTCTCATTTTTTAAATTTTTTCTTAGTACTATTAAATTCCTATGCTGCTTATATTACTAGAGTTTTAATCATGACGAACGATTCAAGGACCTCGGATACAGATTATTCGTATTTAGGATCAATGGGTCTCGTATTTGTTTTAATTTGGTTAATCTATCCAATTGCTAGAATCATATTCATGCCAAATAAAATTTCATAAATTATGAGTTTTCCTGATATAAAAATTGAGGAATACGATTATAATTTACCGGATGAACGAATCGCCTATTTTCCCTTAAAGAAAAGAGATGATTCGAAATTACTCTTTTATAATAAAGGTGAAATCATTCATCAATCCTTTAAAAATATTGGTGAATTATTGCCTCAGGATTCACTACTAATATTAAATGATACAAAAGTTATTCCTGCAAGAATTCATCTTCAAAAAGACTCTGGTTCAACGATTGAAATCTTTTTACTGCGGCCTCAGGTTTTGGAAGATATTGGTAAGACGATCCAAGGAGCTAGGAATGAAATAATCTTTGAAGCCTTAATCGGCAATAAAAAGCGTTGGAAGTCAGGTGAGGTTTTAAATAAGAGAATTCAGATTAAAAATAAAGAAATAGAAGTAGAATTTGTTTGGGAAAATCGAGAGGAGAACAGGATAAAAATTCATTGGAGTGGCAGGGATAGTTTCTCTGAGATTTTAGAGGTTTTAGGAAATATTCCTTTGCCCCCATATATTCATCGAAATCCAGACGAATCTGATTTAGATAGATACCAAACCATTTTTTCTAAGGAATTAGGTGCAGTGGCAGCTCCAACTGCTAGTTTGCATTTTACTCAGGAGGTTTTTGAGGATCTTAAGCAAAGAGGCATCGAGAAGAAGACCTTGACATTGCATGTTGGAGCAGGTACATTCTTGCCCGTAAAGGTTGAAAATTTAAAAGATCATCCGATGCATCGAGAACAAATTATTGTTGGAAAAGAATTCTTGTCATCCTTAATAGAGAATAAGCGTCCGATTATCCCAGTAGGTACAACGGCCCTTCGAGCGATTGAATCTATATATTGGGCGGGAGTGAATTTGGTTTTAAAGAAAAAGGATTGGGATGGGATTTTTATTTTACCTAAGGAATTTTCTTACGAAAATAGCCAATTTGGAATCAGTAATTTGCAAGCGATTCAAGCAATTTTATATTATTTAGAAGAAAAAGGTCATGATCAATGGGTTATGGAAACGGAATTATTAATTGGTCCAGGATACGATTTTCATTTTTGTTCGGGTTTAGTTACCAATTTCCATCAACCAAAATCTACTTTATTGGTATTGATAGCTGGTTTAGTGGGGAAGGATTGGGAAAGAATCTATCAGGAAGCGATAAAAGGTGATTATCGATTTTTAAGTTATGGAGATTCCTCTTTATTATTAAAAAACTAGCAAATTTTTTATATTTGCACCTCCAAAAAGAAATTACGAATAATTATGACGAATCAATTCATTGAAGAATTAAGATGGAGAGGCATGTTGCACGACATGATACCAGGATTAGAAGGCCAATTAAATAAGGAGATGACTTCTGCTTATATTGGATTTGATCCAACTGCTCCAAGTTTGCACATAGGCAATTTGGCGGCTATCATGTTGTTAAAACATTTTCAATTGGCAGGTCATAAGCCAATAGCTTTGGTAGGAGGAGCAACGGGAATGATTGGTGATCCTTCAGGGAAAAATGCTGAAAGGGAATTTTTATCTGAGGATACATTAAGAGAAAATCAGATTGGAATAAAGGCACAATTAGAGAAGTTTTTGGATTTTAATTCTGGTAATAATTCTGCTGAGGTGGTCAATAATTATGATTGGTTCAAGGAATTTTCTTTTTTAGGATTTTTAAGAGAGGCAGGAAAGAATTTGACAGTTAATTATATGATGTCAAAAGATTCTGTTAAGAACCGTTTGGAGACAGGATTATCTTTTACGGAATTTTCTTATCAATTATTACAGGGATATGATTTTTATCATTTATATCATCACAAGAATGTTCGTTTGCAGATGGGAGGTTCAGATCAATGGGGGAATATTACCACGGGGACTGAACTGATTAGAAGGAAATCGGTGGATTCGGAAAATGAGGAGAGGGCATATGCATTAACGACGCCTTTGGTTACTAAGGCGGATGGAACTAAGTTTGGAAAATCAGAATCGGGAAATGTATGGTTGGATGGATCTAGAACGAGTCCTTATGAATTTTATCAATTTTGGTTAAATGCGGCAGATTCGGATGTAGGTAAATTGATTCGTGTATTTACTTTGATATCGAAGCAGGAAATTGAGGAATTGGAGAAGCAGCAAGCGGAGGCTCCACATTTAAGGGTGATGCAGAAAGCGATTGCTAAGGATGTTACGATTCGGGTACATGGGGAAAATGTGACCAATGAGATTATTGAAGCGTCTGAAATATTATTTGCGAAGGATGCAATTGAGAGAATTGAGAGGGCGAGCCAGGCGGTAATTGATTTGTTGCCTACGATAGAAGTGGGTAAGGAGGAATTGGCTGAGTTGAATAATTTATTGGATTTGGTGAGTGTTGGAACGAGGGGGGAGATATTTAGTTCGAAGGGGGAGGCGAGAAAGTCTATTCAGGCGAATGCGGTATCGATAAATAAGGAAAAGCAGACGGACCCGTATTTTGCATTAGAAAATATGAATAAACTAAGAAATGATTATGTTTTGATTAGTGTTGGAAAGCAAAAGAATTATCTGTTAAAATTTCTTTAATTTTTTTTAAATTTTTTTTTGGCAAATGTTTGGAAACTAAATTTTATCCTTGCATCTTTGCAGTCCCAATTCGATAAGAAAGGTTGAAAAAAGTTTCAACAAAGCTTATTGACAACAAAATATAACTTATCTCATTTTGGATGAGTTTTTATTTTGCAAGTTCTTTGACGTGATGATAAAAGGGTGTTA
>JBJOIA010000204.1:0-3662 GCA_046047395.1 Bacteroidota bacterium
TACAATCTTATCGTGATTTGCCGATATTAGTAAATCAGTGGGCGAATGTGGTACGATGGGAAATGAGAACTCGCTTATTTTTAAGAACGGCGGAGTTTTTATGGCAGGAAGGGCATACGGCGCATGAGACGAAAGAAGAGGCCATAGATGAGACCAAGAAAATCTTAGAGGTATATGCCAATTTTGCTGAGCAATATATGGCTGTACCGGTATTAAAGGGTGTAAAGACTGCCAATGAACGATTTGCTGGGGCGGAAGATACCTATTGTATTGAGGCGATGATGCAGGATGGGAAGGCGCTTCAGGCTGGGACTTCTCATTTCTTAGGTCAAAATTTTGCAAAGGCTTTTGATGTAAAATATTTAACGAAGGAAAACAAACAAGAATTTGTATGGGGTACTTCTTGGGGAGTATCTACGCGATTAATGGGAGCCTTGATTATGGCACATTCGGATGATCAAGGATTGGTTTTGCCACCAGCATTGGCACCGATTCAGGTAGTTGTGGTACCAATCTTTAGGAAAGAAGAACAATTAGCAGAATTAAAGGCGAAATTAGATCCATTAGTTGCAGATTTAAAGAAAAGAGGGATCTCGGTAAAATTAGATGATTCGGACAAACAGAGTCCGGGTTTTAAATTTGCAGAATATGAATTAAAGGGGGTACCTGTGAGATTGGCTATGGGAGGAAGAGATTTGGAGAATGGCACAATTGAATTAGCGAGAAGAGATACCTTAGAGAAGAATTCATTGCCATTTGAGGGAATTGCAGATTATGTGGAGAATTTATTAAAGGAAATTCAGGAAAATATCTTTAAAAAGGCTTATGATTTTAGAGCTGAGAATACCTTTGAGGTAAATACTTGGGCAGAATTTGAAGAGCAAATTGAAAAAGGTGGATTCTTATCTGCCCATTGGGATGGCAGCTCTGAGACCGAGGAAAAAATCAAAGAATTAACAAAGGCAACAATCCGTTGTATTCCTATAGATGCCAAGGAGGAAGCAGGAAAATGTATCCTTACGGGCAATCCATCTAGCAAGAGGGTCATTTTTGCACGAGCATATTAGGAACTACGAGTTACGAACTACGAGTGACGAACTACGAGTGACGAGTTACGAGTTACGAGTGACGAGTGCGAATTAATAATTAATAATAAAAATTTTAGCCCATGAATTTATTCGTGGGATAAAATAATAGTGAAGAGTGAAGAGGGATTAGTGAAGAGGGAATAGGGGTCTTAATTCTTAATTATTAATTATTAATTATTAATTATCAATTCTCTTCACTCTTCCCTAATCACCTCAATAACCCGGTCGATTTCTTCTTTGGTATTGTATTTTGAAAAGGAGAAACGGACAGCTGCTCCGTCTAAATTATCTGTTAATTCTGCTAAAACATGAGAGCCTATTGAGGTTCCTGAAGAGCAAGCAGACCCTCCGGAGGCTGATATCCCTTCAATATCTAAATTGAATAATAACATATCCCCATCTTTTCGATTTGGAAATAATACATTCACTAAACGATAATGTGCATTTTCCATTTGTCCGGACAGGCCATTAAATTGAATATTTGGCACTGCCAGTTTCAATTTTTCTATAAAATACCTTTTTAATCCTAGAATATAAGCGGCATCTTTTTCTAAATTGGCATAGGCAATTTCTAATGCCTTGGCAATCCCAACTATCCCATATATATTTTCTGTTCCTCCTCGCATATTTCTCTCCTGAGACCCTCCATGCATATAAGGATGAACGGCTTTTCCCGCACGAGCATACAAAAATCCGATACCCTTTGGACCATAAAATTTATGTCCCGCTCCAACCAAATAATCCACTCCCCAAGTCTGGGTATCAATCGAAAAATAGCCCATTGTCTGCACGGTATCCGAATGAAATAAGGCATTATTTTCAACTGCAAGCTTTGCTATTTCTTCAACGGGATTGATATTCCCAATTTCATTATTTGAATGCATAATAGAAATCAATGCAGGATTATTTTCTTTCAATAATTCCTCCAAATGATTTAAATCGATATTTCCCTTATCATCATTTCTGATATACAAAATTTTCTTTCCCAATTTTTCTAAAATATCCAAGCTATGGAGAACGGCATGATGTTCCATTTTAGAGGAAATAATTACCTGACGATCTGTTCCAAACAATACAGTATTGTCGGCTTCTGTTCCCCCGGAAGTAAAAAATACCTCTGCAGGGGCAGCATTAATTAATTGGGCAATTTTCTTTCGTGAATTTTCTATCAATACCTTAGCCTTTCTTCCATCAGAATGAATGGAGGAAGGATTGGCTGTAAAATCCTTCATCAAAGGCAAAATTTCCTCCATCACTAATGGGTCCATCGGTGTGGTTGCGGCATTGTCAAGATAAATTCTTGGTTTCATTAGGCTATTTGTTTGTTCACGAAATCGATAATTTTTTGAGCAAATCCATTTGCCTCCTTTTCTGTACTTGCTTCCGCATATATACGAATAATAGGCTCTGTATTTGATTTTCTTAAATGAACCCAACCATTGGCAAAATCTACTTTTACACCATCAATTGTATTAACATTTTCGTGGGAATATTCCTTTGCAACGGCAGATAATAGTTCATCAATATCGATAGAAGGTGTTAATTCAATTTTATTTTTTGAAATAATATAATTGGGAAAAGTACTTCGATATTCCGAACATTTCATTTTCTTCTTCGCTAGGGCGGTCAAAAATAATCCTACTCCAACTAAAGCATCTCTTCCATAGTGGGAATCTGGATAAATGACACCACCATTTCCTTCACCTCCAATAATGGCATTTTTATCCTTCATTTGGGTAACTACATTGACTTCCCCAACTGCAGCAGCAAAATATTCTCCCCCATGCTTTTCTGTCACATCCCTCAATGCTCTGGTGGAAGACAAATTAGAAACCGTATTTCCTTTTTTATTTTCTAAAATATAATCAGCCACTGCCACTAAGGTATATTCTTCTCCGAAGGGGGTTCCATCCTCTGATATAAAACAAAGTCGATCCACATCAGGGTCAACCACTACCCCTAAATCAAAATCATGTTTTTGTATCATGGAAATAATGGTTGTTAAATTTTCAGGTAATGGTTCCGGATTATGTGCAAAATAACCTGTCGGCTCTCCAAATAATACTGAAACCTCTTCAACGCCCAAGGCCTTTAATAAACGAGGCATGACAATCCCTCCTGAAGAATTTACGGCATCTACAATAATTTTAAAGTTTGAAGAACGAATGGCTTCAACATCTACTAATTCTAATTCTAAAACATGGTCGATATGCTTTTGGAAATAATCCTCAACTATTTCAATTTTACCCATTTTATCATAAGCCACAAATTCAAATTCATTCTTTTCAGCAATATTCAATAATGCTTTTCCATCTAAATCTGAAATAAATTCTCCTTTTGAATTTAATAATTTTAGGGCATTCCATTGGGCTGGATTATGCGAAGCAGTAAAAATGATACCACCAGCAGCTTTTTCCCAAGCTACGGCTAATTCTACTGTGGGAGTAGTGGATAAACCAATATCCATCACGTCCCATCCTAATGAAATTAAGGTATTAACCACTAAAGATGAAACCATAGGACCGGATGTCCTGGCATCTCGTCCCACAATTATTGTATTTGAATGATTATTTT
>JBJOIA010000205.1:0-3232 GCA_046047395.1 Bacteroidota bacterium
ACCCCAAAATTGCTCGCTAAAATTATTTTATGAGCATCATTGGCATTGTTTTTATCAATTATTGAAGGATCAATTTCAAAGGAAACTAGCGGTTTTTCTTTTGAATCTTCCAGACTATATCCTACCCGATAAATGTTTAATTTTGCCTTTTCACCTACCTTTAGTGGATTTAAATCTAATTCAACTCCTATAAAACTTTCATCCTTTTTATTTTCTACCCCCATTAAATTCAGATTTGAATCCGAAAGGCGAGGGTCATTGGCACCAAATACCACAGCTGCCTTTCCAAATTCTTCAATTTTTAAAGTAGATTCTATTATATAAACAGATAAATAATGCGCATAAAAAGGTAAATCATTCGAGCCAATCCATTGGGCATCCCCAAATCCTTTACCCATTAACCCTGTCTCAAAATAATCTTTTATCTCACCTTTTCTCCCGCGATTGTCCCAAACCACCAATTCCCAATCATAATGGGTTTTTGGCTTTAATTCTTTTCCAGAATAATAAATTCCTAAAGATGAATTATCTTCTTTCCTTCCTGAATCCCAAACAATCCCTCCATTTTCCTCGCGCACTATTATTTGATAAGCTATTTGTTTTTGACCATATTCTCCATTCTTGTTTTCCATTTTCCAGGAAAATCGCGGATTTTTTATATCTAATTGCTTTGGACTTCGTGCATATTCCACCGTAGGTTCAAAAATCCTTAATTGAGAAAATGCAATGGTCTGGAATCCTATTAAAAGGATAGATAGAATTAGTTTTTTCATAGGTCTAGTTAATAGACCCCTAAATTAAACGAAATGGAATAGAAATGGAAATATAAATCCAACTATTGCTATCCAAATCATATAAATCGGAAAAAATAAACCAATGGATTTTTCAATTTTTTCTATTCCCCCTTGTCCCCTGAATTTTTGAATTAATTCCTTCGATACAAAACCTAAATGAAATACCAGTAAAATATTCATCACCAAAACGGAAAGCTTATTCGGGCTATTTCCAAATTCTTGAATACGATAAATTAGGGCATTGATAGAAATTAAATTAATGATGATGACATTCACCGAAACAATCATTAGAAATCCTAATAACCATTTTGATTGACTCTCTTGCCCCAATTCTCCACTTGAAAAAATGATCAAAGCCATTACTACAATAATAATGATATTAAATATGATCAAGAATTCACGATCTTCCAGGATATTTTTCGGAGTAAGGATTAGGGCAGAGCTGAAAACCAATAGACTTATCGTTACTAATGGTGTAAATATTTTCGCAATTAAGGGGGAAATTTTATTCACCAAATTCGGATTATTTAATACTAAATTGGTGGATACTATGGGTATGGCTGGGAATAGCCAAACTCCAATATTTTGCATATAAAATTCCCCAATTTCCATATCTAATAATTTGTATAATGCGATGGTAATTAGACTGAAAATCATAGTAGAAATTCCTACTAAGCCACTTAAAATTAAAAGATTTCCATTGAAGCGTAAGAATTCCATTCTCTCTTTTGAAACTAGTACTTTTTTACCCAAAAATCCTATTCCAAATAAAATCCAAGATAAAATAGCAAAATTTATGACAGATAATTGATAGGTTGAACTTTTTTCTCCTACTGGGAAATTCGCCATTTGTAGGAATATTCCTAAAAATATAATCAAAGGAAAAACATAATAAATTTTATCCAATTTATGCTTTATTCCAATGAATAAAAATAAAGGTAAAAATAGAATGATCGATAAATATTTTTGATAAAAAATATCGGGCTCTAAACCCATTAATAAGGGTAATTTTGTTAGGAAACCCGAAGTCAATGCAAATGCGATGGCAATATGCCAATCTTGTTCTTTTAGTTTTTTGGTGAAATTTTTCATTTTATTGAATGTTTTTAATCATGTTTTCTAAAGCATTTATATGATCTAAAAAGGCTTTTTTACCTTCTTTGGTTGCTTTAAATAAGGTATGTGGCTTCTTGCCAATAAATGTTTTTTGTATTTCAATATAATTTTGCTTTTCTAGGGCTGAACCATGGCTAGAAAGATTTCCATCCGTAGCATCAAGCCTCTCCTTTAATTCATGGAAGGAAATGGTTTCATTTACAGCCAATATGGCCATGATTCCCATGCGGACCCGACTTTCAAAAACCTTATTTAATTTTTCAATCATCTTATTTTGATTCGAAGTTTTTGAAAATTCTTAAACCATAAATAATATGAAGAACCCCAAAGCCCAATGCCCAAATTTGTACGGAATATTCTAAGAAATATAAGGCCGTCAATCCTAATAAAGTCTGAATAAGTCCGAAATATTTTAGTTCATCAAAAGAATATTTACTGATTCCGATGATTCCTAAACCATAGAATAATAAACTTGTACCCGCTAAATAGATTTCTAAACCTTGATTAATAAAAATTAAGCATAAAATTCCACCGGTAAATAAAGGAGTGAATAAATTGAATAATAAATTCTGGCTGACCTTATTCCACAGCGGTTCTTTTGCTTTTCTTTGGTTTTTTATGGCAAAGGCAGCAGCAATTGCCAAGGATAAAACCAAAATATTGGTGGCATTTAGGAAGATAAACTTATTTACTGAAATACCGTTTATTGTTTCACCCCAAGGAATTAGGGAAGGTTGGAGGGGAGATTTATGGAGGAAAATCAAGATTGAAATTATCCCTGTTAAGGCAATAAAGCCTATTATAATGCTCGCCAGCCCGCTTAATGATAAAAATTTGACAGACCGTTCCATCAAACCTTTTATTTCTTTTAGATCCTCTAAATTGAATTTTTCTTCTTTCATATAAAGTACTTTGTAATGCAAAGTTAATAAATAAATTTGGTTTTCCAATTCTTTGCCTATTTTGAGTATCAAAGAATAGTTTTTGCCTTTTAATAAAAAGGAATAAATTACAATTTTTATGAAACGAATATTAGCCTTAACAATCTTAATTGCTAGTTGTACCGCAACAGCTCCTCAGCCTGAATTAGGTTCTCGCTCTGTCGGAATTATTGAAAAAGACGGTTTACAATTTAAGGATTTAAATAAAAATGGAGAATTAGATATTTACGAAGATTGGCGCCAATCAACAGATGCCAGATCCAAAGATTTAATTTCCCAAATGACCTTAGACGAAAAAGTTGGGATGTTATTAATTTCTACGACAAGAATGCAGGGTGATTATTCCTTTCAAAGAACGCCTCCCGAAAATCCTGAACCCCT
>JBJOIA010000206.1:0-5513 GCA_046047395.1 Bacteroidota bacterium
ATATCAAAGAAATAATTCAACATTCTGCAATTTATTGCGGATTACCAGCAGCCAATGATGCGATTCATTCGGCGGAGGAAGTATTTAAAAACCTAGGAATATGATTAAATTTCAAACCCAAGTAGCCATTATTGGAGCAGGGCCTGCAGGTTTAACTTTAGCTCATTGGTTAAAAAAGGAAGGAATATCTTCGATTATTTTGGAGCATCGGGATAAGGAATATGTTCAGGCGAGGGTAAGAGCTGGATTATTGGAACAAAATACAGTAGATATACTGGATTATTTAGGACTTGCAGAACGTCTAAAAAGGGAAGGACATACCCATGAAGGCGTGTATTTAAGTTTTAACCAGGAGCGTGTCAGAGTGCCATTTGGAGAATTAACAGGTGGTAGAAACATTACCATATATGGTCAGCAAGAAGTGGTAAAAGATCTTACGGAGGCCTGGGGGGAGGTGGCTGGAGAAAAACTATTATTTGAGGCAGAAGCGACAAAAATTGAGGATTTTCATACGAATAAACCCAAGGTATATTTTAACCAAAATGGGGAAGAGGGAATCATTGAAGCTGAATTTATAGCAGCCTGTGACGGCTTTCATGGTATTGGACGGAAATCCATGCCTAAAAATGAATATAAAGAATATTCTGTAACCTATCCTTATTCTTGGCTTGGAATCTTAGCCCATGTTGCTCCTAGTACAGATGAACTTATTTATGCCTACCATGATCGCGGATTTGCCCTACATTCCTTACGCTCTGAAAAGGTAAGTAGATTGTATATTCAGGTGGGAAATGATGATCATATTGATAATTGGACGGATGAAATGATTTGGGATGAATTAGCCATTCGTTTAGGAACAGAAGGTTGGGAATTGAAGCGAGGACCCATATTTGAAAAGGCAATTACACCGATGAGATCTTATTTTATTGATAATATGCAATCGGGAAATTTATTTTTAGCAGGAGATGCCGCTCATATTGTTCCTCCAACAGGGGGAAAGGGTTTAAATTTGGCAATTGCAGACATTAAACATTTGGTAGATGGTTTCATTGGATATTATCAGAATAATGATTTAAATTTATTAAATAATTATTCTAAAATTGCTTTAAGAAGAATTTGGAGGGCACAGGATTTCTCTAATTTCATGACAACCTTATTTCATTTAGATGCTCCGAAAGGCAGTTTTGAATATGAATTACAAAAAGCAAAATTTGAATATATCAAGCGATCAGACGCTTATAAAACCACAATTTCTGAAAATTATGTAGGATTACCCTTTAGGACATTTGAAAATTAAAATGAAAAATACACCAATTATTACCAGTGAACAAGCTGCTAAATTAGTAAAGGAGGGGGATATTCTTTTACAAGGAGGATTTGGTATGACGGGCAATCCCGTTCATTTAATGAATGCATTGGCAGAAACAGGTACCAAAAATCTTACTTTTGTTGGAAATAATGCAGGTGAACCAGGATTAGGAGGAGGAAGATTATTGAAAAATGGACAAATAAAAAAACTCATTGGTTCATTTTTCACTTCAAATCCTGATGCTGTAAGAGCCGTTCAGTCTGGAGAGGTCGATTTTGAATTAATTCCTCAGGGAACCTTAGCAGAGGCTATACGGGCTGGTGGGGCTGGTATTGGGGCTTTTTATACACCTACTTCAGTTGGAACTAAATTGGCGGAAGGAAAAGAAACGAAAATATTAGGCGGAAAGGAAATGGTTCTTATTCAGGCCATTCGTGGAAATATTGCCTTTATTAGGGCTTGGAAGGCAGATAAAGCAGGGAATCTTCAATATCGCATGACTGAACAAAATTTCAATCGGGCGATGGCAACAGCAGCAGATTTGGTAATTGCAGAAGTAGAAGAAATTGTTGAAATAGGAGAAATTCGTCCCGAAAATATTCATACCCCAGGAAATTTTGTCGATTACCTTGTTATTGAAAAATTACGTATCGAAGATTTAGGAAGTTCTGGGTCAGTTTCATCTGGAAAAAAAGTAGATGATATAAGAAAAAACATGGCTTTAAGGGCCTTAAAAGAGATAAAAAAGGGGGATATTGTTAATTTAGGGATTGGAATTCCTACCTTGGTAGCGGATTACATCAAAGAAGAAGATGGGATTATTCTCCATTCTGAAAATGGCATGTTGGGAGTTGGTCCTGAACCAGAAGATGGGGGTGGAGCCATGGATTATCCGGTAAATGCAGGAAAAATTCCAGTAACAGCCTTAAAAGGGGCTAGCTATTTTGATAGTGCTGATAGTTTTGGTATGATTCGAGGAGGACATATTGATATTGCCATCATGGGAGGCTTGCAGGTGGATTCTCATGGGAATTTAGCCAATTGGGCCATTCCTGGAAAACCCATTTTAGGGGTAGGAGGAGCCATGGATTTAGCATCAGGTGCTAAAAAACTCATTATTTTAATGACTCATTTAAACCCAGATGGAAGTTCAAAAATTGTGGAAAACTGTAATCTTCCTATTACAGCCCTAAATGCTGTCGATATGATTATTACGGATAAAGCAGTATTTGAATTTAAGGATGATAAATTATTTTTAATAGATTTATTACCTGGTACCAGTTTAGAAGAAGTTAAAGAAATTACGAAATGTAGTAATTTAGAATTTAAGATTAGTAGAATCGAAGAATAGTAGAATCGAAGAATATGAAAGAAGCATATATATTTGATGGTATACGTACTGCAATAGGAAAATTAGGCGGAGGACTATCTGCCACCAGAGCTGATGATTTAGCAGCTATTCCTCTAAAAGAACTTTTAAACCGTAATCCGAATGTCGACCCAAAAGCGATAGATGATGTCATTTTAGGATGTCATAATCAAGCGGGTGAGGATAATAGAAATGTAGCAAGAATGGCCTTATTATTGGCTGGAATTCCCTATTCAGTTCCAGGAGAGACCATTAACCGTTTATGTTCTTCAGGAATGTCCGCCATCGTTCATGCTGGTAGATCCATAAAATCCGGGGATGCAGACTTGATAATAGCTGGGGGAATGGAACATATGACAAGAGGACCATTAGTTCTTTCCAAATCAGAATCAGCCTTTACGGGTCAACAAAAAATCTATGATTCTTCTTTTGGATGGCGTTTTATTAATTCAAAAATGCAGGAAAAATATGGGGTCGAAAGTATGGGATTAACGGCAGAAAATCTTGCTGAAATGTATAAAATTTCAAGAGAAGATCAAGATGCATTTGCCTATCATTCCCAAATGAAAGCATTTGAAGCGGAAGCAAAAGGTTATTTTGCAGGTGAAATTATTGCAGTAAATCATATCGATAAAAAAGGGAATACAACGGTATTTGATAAAGATGAGTTCATCAAACCAAATACGACTATCGAAGCTCTTTCAAAATTAAAACCAGCTTTTAAAAAGGAGGGAGGAACAGTAACAGCTGGAAATTCCTCTGGCCTAAATGATGGTGCCGCTGCTGTCTTAATTGGCTCTGAACAAGCTGCTAAAGATTTTAATTTAATACCACGAGGAAGAATTGTTTCCTCTGCCGTAGTAGGCGTAGAACCACGTATCATGGGTATCGGACCTGTTGCAGCTACCCATAAAGCTTTATCAAAAGCAAATTTAAGTCTAGACGATATTGATATTATTGAACTAAACGAAGCTTTCTCTGCTCAATCCCTCGCTGTTATTAGAGAATTAGGTTTAGATGATAATGATCCAAGAATCAATCCTAATGGAGGTGCTATTGCACTAGGACATCCCCTTGGTATGTCTGGAACTAGAATAGGTTACACAGCCTTAAGAGCATTGGAAAAGCAAAATAAACGCTATGCCTTAGCAACCATGTGTATTGGTGTCGGAATGGGTTATGCTTTAATTATTGAACGAATTTAAAAGGTCATTTCCTTAATATTTTCAGAAATAATTAATTTCCCAGCTGTGGCTGCTTGAATTTCCTCTATGGAAACCCCTGGCGCACATTCTAATAAAATGAAGCCTCCTTCTGGTGCTATTTCCAAAACTGCCAATTCAGTCACAATTTTCTTTACACAAGCTATTCCAGTTAGGGGTAAACTGCATTCCTTTAATAATTTAGAGGAACCATTTTTCGATACATGTTGCATGGCCACAATGATATTATCAGCACTTGCTACTAAATCCATGGCTCCGCCCATGCCTTTCACCATTTTTCCTGGTATTTTCCAATTGGCAATATCACCTTTTTCAGATACTTCCATAGCACCTAATATGGTCACATCCACATGGCCTCCACGAATCATTCCAAAAGATTCAGCAGAATCAAATAAAGAAGAGCCAGGAATCATCGTTATGGTTTGTTTTCCAGCATTGATTAAATCTGGATCAACCTTATCTTCCGTAGGAAAGGGACCTATTCCCAATAATCCATTTTCAGATTGAAGGATTACCTCTTTCTCTGGGTCTATATAATTGGCTACTAAAGTTGGTATACCGATGCCTAAATTCACATAATCCCCAGATTTTATTTCTTGAGCTATTCTTTGAGCAATTTGTTCTTTACTTAATCCTTTTCCTTCTGAAGAGATTTCCTTTTCTGTATTGCTTAAAGGCGAAAATATCGTCCTTTTCTCAATTCTTTTTTCGTAATTTTTTCCTTGAAAAATTCTATGTACATAGATACCAGGAACATGAATCATATTAGGATCTAATTCTCCATTTGGCACCAATTCTTCCACTTCAGCAATACATATTTTTCCTGCACCAGCCATATTCGCATTAAAATTTCTAGCGGTACCCTTAAATATCAAATTGCCGGAATAATCACCTTTCCAAGCCTTAATAATGGAATAATCTCCTTTAATCCAAGATTCCTGTAAATATTTTTTCCCATTAAATTCTTGAATTAATTTTCCCTGCGCCACTTCCGTTCCAACACCTGCAGGAGTAAAAAAAGCAGGTATTCCTGCAGCTCCCGCCCGAATCCTTTCTGCTAAAGTTCCCTGTGGTATTAAATCCACTTCCAATTCCCCGCTCAATAATTGTCGCTCAAATTCTGCATTTTCTCCCACATAGGAAGATATCATCTTTTTTACCTGTTTTGTTTGAAGTAATAAACCGATTCCGAAATCATCCACTCCGGCATTATTGGAAACACATGTTAAATTATTCACTCCCAAATTCAAAATCTCTTGAATGGAATTTTCTGGTATCCCCGATAATCCAAATCCTCCTATTAATAGCGTGGAACCTGATTTTATATCTCTTACGGCTTCTACGGCATTCTTTACCCGTTTATCCATCTTCTTTTAATTTTAAAATTATAAATTACTAATCAACATTGCGCTTCCGCCTCCACCTCCATTACAAATAGCTGCAATGCCATATTTTGCCTTTCTTTTCTTCATGGCAGTTAATAGGGTACAGACTATTCTTGATCCAGAATTCCCCAAAGGATGTCCTAAGGCTATTGCCCCACCGAGGATATTTACTTTTTCCCTTGGTATCGACAATTCCTTCATGAATGCCAATGGGACCGTTGCAAAGG
>JBJOIA010000207.1:0-4048 GCA_046047395.1 Bacteroidota bacterium
GCTTGGTTTATCCTGTCTTCTAATTCTACCGATTTTTGTTTCATCAAAAATGGGTTGAGAACTAATCATTTCATAATTATCATCTTGAACAATTTTTAATGTTATGATCGAATTATCCGTATTATAGGATAAATAAATATCCTTATTGTCAAAATTTACTACTACTTTTTCTTTAAGGACAGGCTCAACTGAATTTTTAAGTCCAATACATTTATCCCACAATAAATTTCCATTTTCATCAAATTCTGCAATGATAGCATGGGTATAAACCCAGCCATTAAACTGACCGTTGGCAGCATTGCCTCCATAAGAACGATAACCAAATGGAGAATAATAACTTGAAAAAGGTGAATACAAACCATAATAACCATAACCCCAAAAGAATGGATTGCTCAAAGGAATAAATGGGTTATATAATGAAAAAGGACTTAATCCAAAACCAAAGGGCGAAAAAAATGAATTACCATATGGTCCATAATTATTGTATTGATATTGAGGATAGAAGGCCTCCCCTATGACAATAAATTTACCATCCCTTTGTATTACATTATGTAAAATCATTCTATAATCTAGACGTAAATCTTCTCCTTTTTCAGCTTTATTTTGAATCTTTTTTTCTTTTCTATTTTTTTCTTTCTCTGGCAAAAAATTGAAAAAATTCTCAAAACTTGTGAAACTGTATATTTTGGAATTTTTCGGTTGTCCGTCTACCAAGGAATTAAAATACATCCCTTGTGAAGTAGGCCCTTTATTTGATCCAATAGTAGATTTATGTCCATAAGTACCTACAATTAACTGAAGTGAATCATTAATTTGTGTGGTTTTAGCATTCATCAAGGCATATTGATCACTCGGCTCCATTATAACCTGTCCTATTTGGGTTCCTGTTTCATCAAACGACCGAACAACCAATTGATAATTTTTGGGCTTATTACCCAAGGAATATGTCACATAAATTAGTTCTTGTTTAGTATCCAATTCCATGGATTGAATCTCAGCATTTTTTCTTACTACCGAAGGCAATAAGAAGGTTTTCTTCATATTTAAATCGGTAAATAAAATGACTGGCTCTTGATTTACTATTCCCCCAATGAAGACTGAATTATTTAATACTTCAAAATTTGAAATCTCCATTCTGTCCACCGAATAAATATCATAACGGACATAATCTCCGGTTTCAACATTGAATCTAAATACTAAATAATAATTCGTTTTATATCTAGAAAACAAGAGGCTTATATATTTTCCATCATAGCTATGGCGAACAAAATCTAAGTTTTTTTCAATTTCTGCCGTCTTTCTCCAATTTAATTTGAAATCTGTATTCAATTTTTCAAGAGAAAAAAAGTTCCTATCTAAATGAACTAGATTTGCGATTCCTTTATTTCCAAGAGTTATAGGAAAAATTTCTGGATCTTTATCGGTTGTAATTATTTCATATCTATTTGCAGGATCTTGAGCAAATACGATAGACGTAGAGCAAACGAATATTAATAACCAAAAATAAAATTTTCCTTTAAGTTTCATAACCTATTCCGAATAGCTAATAATAATATCAAATTCTTCTTTTGTACACGGAGAAACAGACAATCTTGAATGTTTTACCAATGCTAAATTACTTAATCGAGAATCTTCCTTCAAGGTAGTTAATTTAACTGGTTTTTTTAATTTAACCTTGGGCATTAAATCGACCACCACCCATCTTTCGTCGTCTATTGTTGGATCAGGATATGATTCTCTGACAACTTCTGCAATACCTACAATTTCTAGTCCTTCATTTGAATGGTAAAAAAATACCCAATCACCCTTCTTCATGGCCTTTAAATTATTCCTCGCTTGGTAATTTCTTACTCCATCCCAATGATCTCTACCCTTTTTAACGAAATCATCCCAAGAATATTTGAAAGGTTCTGATTTTACAATCCAATAATTCATCATTTTTATTTAATTTTTTATATCAAGGAAACTTAGGGAACTTCGAAAAATCTGGTTTTCTTTTTTCTAGAAATGCGTTTTTTCCTTCTTTGGCCTCATCTGATAAATAGTATAATAAAGTCGCATTACCTGCTAATTCCTGAATACCTGCTTGTCCATCCAACTCAGCATTAAATGCAGATTTTAACATTCTAAGGGCAATCGGACTTTTTTCTAATATTTTTTCACACCATTCAACAGTGGTTTTTTCTAAATCTTCTAATGGTACAACTTTATTCACCAATCCCATATCTAAGGCTTCCTGAGCATTGTATTGATCACATAAAAACCAGATCTCTCTTGCCTTTTTCTGTCCTACTATTCTTGCTAAATAAGAAGCGCCAAAACCTCCATCAAAAGATCCAACATTGGGTCCTGTTTGTCCAAATTTTGCATTTTCTGCTGCAATAGTTAAATCACAGATTACATGTAAAACGTGTCCACCACCAATAGACCAACCCGCTACCATCGCAACAACGGGTTTGGGAATGGAACGAATTTGTTTCTGTAAATCCAAAACATTTAATCTTGGTACTTGGTCCTTTCCTACATACCCTCCATGTCCACGTACACTCTGGTCTCCCCCACTACAAAATGCCTTTCCTCCCTCTCCAGTTAAAATTATTACTCCGATACTCTCCTCCATTCTACAATAGTCCATCGCTTCAGACATCTCTTTTACAGTCTGTGGAGTGAAAGCATTATGCTTATGAGGTCTATTAATTGAAATTTTTGCAATTCCACCTAATTGTAGAAACAAAATTTCTTCGTATTCTTTTATGGTCTTCCAGTCGTAGTTTGATTTCATTTTTCTTCTTTATAGTTTTTTAAGTTAAATTCTACATCCCATGTATGATCTGCTAATAAGGTCACCTTCGCCAAATATCGGCTATATTTAAACGATCTGCCCCATTCCTCAGGAGAAACCAAGGATAATAAATCCTCTCCATTTTCTCTTTCATAAAGGTAATAGGTTTCATTAATGATGGGTTCAAACCCTACAGTAGCATCATATATCCTTTCAGAGATTTCCTTTCTTTCTGCCAATGCCTTTGCTTGTTTTGCCAAAATTTCCATTTGCTCATACAATTGGTTCATCTGACGATCAGTTTGCTGACGCATGGCTAAAATAGAACGACCTTTTAATTTTCCTAAATCATCTGGTTTTATAACAGCAGAACCTGCAGTATGTGCATATGGTAATAAACCAGGGTTTTCTGCAACCTTGGTTTTATCAATCGGATTTAAAAAAGGATCATTTATATTTTTCGACATCACTACTAAAATAAGAATATACCCTATTAACACACTAAGTTATGGAATGTTTGTTTAAATTTGGAATATATAATAGAATTAAATGAGGAAAATTTCACCTAATTTCTATGTTTTAACAGATTCTAATTCGGATTTGGAAATCAAAGCCTTAAAACTTTGGGAAAATTGGCAAAAGGAAGATGGAATTTTTCAATTTAAATCTTCAGGATCTACAGGAGAACCCAAATTGGTTGAATTTTCTAAAAAGGATTTAATAGATTCTGCAAACCGAACAAACAACTTTTTTAAGTCGGAAAAAGAAGACTGGGCCTTATCAAACCTTCCTTTAGAATTTGTTGGAGGAGCCATGGTATTAATTCGTGCATTAGTCGGCAATTATTCAGTTTTATTAATTGAACCCCAAGAAGATTTATCTGAAAGTCTCTCCTCTTTAAAACAAAACTTTCAATTTGCTTCATTTCTTCCTAATCAATGGCATCATTTATTTGATAAAAAAGAATTGCTTGGAAGAATATTTTTGAATTCAAAGGCAATTCTCATAGGAGGAGCCGCCTTTCCTTTAACACTCCTTCCCAAAACCCAAAATTTAAATTTACCCATTTTTTCAACCTATGGAATGACAGAGACCGTTTCTCATATTGCCTTAAAACAAATTGCGCCTGTCTATTCAAATTATTTTACCTGTTTACCTGGAATTGAGGTGAAAATTTTACCAGATGAATCCTTAGAAATAATTTTTGAAGATTCAGGAAAGGCATTTTTGACAAATGATCTCGTGGAAATAATTGATAAAAATAAA
>JBJOIA010000208.1:0-4502 GCA_046047395.1 Bacteroidota bacterium
CAATTTTTTCAGCTCCAAGATCAAATGCAGCTAAAACAGGGGTTTTATCATTATTCCCTCCATATTGATCCACACCAGCCATTAGGGCTTTAAGTTGTAATTCTACTAAATTTAGGTTTTCAATACCCCAAGGTTTCCCATTGATGAAATTATCAATTTCCCTATGAGGAGCTACCACTAACCAATCCGTACAAATGACCCCATTATATCCGTATTTTTTCCTCAATAAATCTGTTAAAATATATTGGCTATAGCCATTTCCAACATTCTCTCCATACTTTTTATCTTGATCAAGGGAAATGGTATAATAGGGCATTACAGCGGAAGCCATTTTAGTTTTGCCGTCTAATTTAAAGGCTCCTTCTAAAAAAGGAACCATGTGCTCATCAAAATTATTTCCCGGATATACCGCGAATTTGCCTATCCCATAATGGGCATCTCTACCAGACTCTCCAGCTCCACCTCCAGGCCAATGTTTTACCATTGCATTTACCGAGTTTAAACCCCAGTTTTCACCTTGAAAACCATCTACATAGGCTCTTGCAAATTTTGCAGCCATAGTCGAATTTTCCCCAAAAGTTCCATCAAAACGGTTCCATCTTGGTTCCGTAGCAATATCTATTTGAGGGGAAAGGGCAGTAGTAATACCCAAAGCACGGTATTCCTTTGCTGCAATAGTTCCAAATTCCTTCACTAAAGAAGGATCAAAACTAGCCGCCATTCCCAAAGAACTTGGCCACATGGAAATTAAACCTCCCGCCGCAGCATTAAATTCAGCACGGGCTTGGGTACCATGACGAGGATCTGATGAATTATTGGCAGGAATTCCTAAACCAACTGATTCACAATAAGCTTGTATATTATTCGACCAAATCGCTGCGTCTGTAGGAGAGCTTACCGTAGTAACTAAAACATGTCTTAGATTATCTTCCGACAAAAATTTCTTTTGTTGGTCGGTTAGTAAATAATTTTCCATGGTAGCAGGATCAAATGGCTTTCCGCCATAGGTTCCAGCAAAATATCCACCCGGACGTGCAGGAATAGATTGATGGGCGGAATAAAGCATTAAGCCCGCAATTTGTTCGGCAGACATTTTAGATGCCAAATCTTTTGCCCTCTCTGATACAGAAAGACGCCAATCTTCATAAGGATCTAATTGGGAATTTTTGTTTAAATCCTTAAACTGATAACCATCAATTTGAAGGATATTGACTCCCGAAGAGCTGGAATAACTCAATTTCGGACCATTTTTCTGCTCAATAAATTGAATTTGTCCAAAAACATTTGAGCCCAAAAATAAAAATAAAACTAGTTTTTTCATTATCAATCGTATTTAAACAAAAATATAACAATTTTTACAAGAAAAAATACAATTGATTGATATTGAATAAAATTAGATTAATAATGATAAGACAAAAGGTTTTATTTTGGATGATAAATCCTTTTGGCATTTTTTAATACTTCCTCTTTATTTAATGTCATTTTTTTGGTCTTTTGGGCTTGATACAAGGCTCTTTGATCAGCAAAATGGGGGGAATCTGGATGTGAAGAAGCGCCAAAGGTATTGACGGTTTCAATTAAGGGCAAGCCACCGTCTTTAGGAAATTTCACAAAACCAATATAGGCATCACCACTATTCATTCGTCTTTTTCCATCTTTCCAAGGCTGAGACATCACTGCCGCCAAAACATCTGGCATTCCGGCTTGTGGCCAATCTTCCTTACCGCGAACCAAGCGTTGATATTGTCCTAAGGTCAAATTAATTGTCCCAAAATTTTTCAATAATTCATCGTGAATATTTTTAATAACCTCAATGGCGTCCTTTTCTATCAAGGGACCTTTATCTTTAGAAGTATTTAATTTGGGCACTAAATAATAAGCCATGTTATAATATAAGGCTCCTTTACTATCTTCAGAGGCCAAATGATCCCAATTCTTCAATTCATTAATTATTTGAGCATATTGAGGATATTTTTCAGAATTTAATTCGAATAAAATTGATGCATCATGGCCGTAAGGATAAAGTATTTTTTCGGGTAATTGTCGATCAAATTTGATCCTTTTCAAATCTTCCAAGGAAATTTTTTCCAACTGGTCTATTAAATCTTTTGCTCTTTGAGAGCGGTTATTATGATAGGTTTCATAGCCATCATTTTTATCGAATAATTCCTTATTTAAATTATCTTTTGTCGAACTAGCTAAAAAAGGAGAATGATTTGTATTGAATAAATAACCTGATGGAGGATTTAGATATTGAGGAAGGGCGGAAAAGGGTTTGAATTCAGTCCAAAGTGTTTCTTTAGTATCACCAGGAAGGGTAGAAGACCAATGGTAATTAGGATTTGGATTTCGATAAGGCATTTTACCATTGGATACATAAAAAATATTATCTTCTTTATCTGCATAAAGGATATTAAACATGGCCAAATGGTTTTGTTCCAAGGCTTTTTTAAATTCCATAAAATTTTTAGAGCGGTTCATGGCATACCATTGTTGCAATGCGCCTGCATCCATTAAAGCAGGTAATCTTAGAGAAAAGAAATTCCCATTCGGATCTTTTACAGTTGGACCATAAATTGAATTCCAAGCTTTTTTAGAAATTGAAAAAGGTAGGCCTTTAATTTTTAATTTTACTTTGAATGAATTCAAAGGCAGCCATTCTCCATCCACTAGATATTGATTTGGGCGGTCTTTATCTATTTTTAACTGATAGACATCGATTTTATCTTGAAAATTCACCGTATGTGCCCAAGCTAGGTTAGGAGTAACACCATGAAAGATCAGAGGAGCGCCTGGGAATAGACCACCAAGGATATTCCAACCTTCATCTGATTGTAAATGGGCCTCATAAAAAGCAGTAGGCCCTTCAATCGGTTGATGGGCATTGATAACTAACATGGGTTCACCACTTGCGGATTTTTTGCCAGAAACAGCAAAAGAATTAGATCCTTCTCCAGTAAAACCAGGCAGTTTAGTGATTGACCCATTTAAAATTTGGGGGAGAGTCCGTTCTACACCGCTAAAAACAGCAATGGAAAACATGGTAGTAGAAATATAATCCTCTACTGAAATGGGAAAGACATGTTTATTTAATACTTCTTTCGGATGGGATTTTGCATAATCCTCTAGTCCCATTAAATAACCCTTTATAAGGGAAATGAATTTAGGATCAAGGGAATTTATTTGTTCTAAAACTACTTTTTTTGTGTTTAATAATCCGGATACATAATCTATTGGAGCACCTTTTTTTCCAAGGAAAGTACCTAATTTCCCTTTACCGGTAAGTAAAAGGGTTTGTATTGTTTGGAAATCATCTTCAGCATGGGCCCAGGCTAGACCATAGGCAACCTCAGGATCGGTAGGAGCAAAGATATGCGGAATACCATAAGAGTCTCTGGCAATCTGAATATTATCTGGATTAATCTTTGGATTTTGGGCAAAAACTGAAAAACTTATATTTAGGAATAAGATTGATTGAATAATTTTTTTCATAGTAAATAATAAACACAATAAATTAAATAAAGTTTATTAATATATCGAATAAAAAAGTTTAAAACAATATAAAAATTCTCCTAATTTGGTTTTGCCTTTATAGGTCAGCATGGACTTGCGATGTGGGAAAACGAGAAAAAATCTTTGAAAACGAGCTTTTAGGGAGTTATGAGAAAAAGAATGAAATAATTTTTTAAAAATGGATTTTTCAGTAAGATTTGGAGAACGATCTGCGAGGAAATTGATTCTTTTGATGATATTATTTTTTTGAATTTCCCTGGAAGGACGATTTTTTTTTGCTTTTGAGAGATTTGCTGAAACGGCATTATTAGCATGTTGGCGATACTGAACCAAAGGATAGGGAAAATATTTTACGCCATTCATACAAGCCGCCGCAAAACCAAGAGAAAAATCATGTCCCAAAAAATCAGGAAAAGGGAGTGCAATTGAAAGTATTTCTTTTTTAAATAACATGGCATGTCCCATGGCTTTTGTCCCAAAGGTATAAAAGAGGGGGGAAGGATAATCGCAAAGAAAATTTTGTTGGGAATATTGAGTTAATTTATTGCCTTGGGCATCAATTAAATGGGAATCTGAGTAAATAAGAGAGGAGGAACCAATTGAATTCATGAGTATGCTAATTTTATTCAAATCCCAAACATCATCTTGATCGGATAGGGCGATAAAATCTCCTTTTGCTTGTTGGATACCGAATTCAAAGGTTTTGTTTATTCCTAAATTTTTTAGATTTCGGAAGACTTTTATTCGGGGATCAAGAGCAGCGAATTTAGTTAAAATATGGAATGAGGAATCGATAGAAAAATCATCTACGAAAATGAATTCTAAGAAAGGATAATCTTGTTTTAAAAGGGATTGAATTTGTTGATTTAAAAATTCCTGACCATTATAGGTGGCCATTACAATGGTTACGAAGGACATAGTGGTTAATTCAATTTATTTTTAAAAATAAACATTTAAATTTAAAAAATTCTTAACCCTCTAGAAATGAA
>JBJOIA010000209.1:0-5171 GCA_046047395.1 Bacteroidota bacterium
TCGATCTCTGAAGTAGAATCTGCAGAAAGCATTATGCAAAGATTTGCTACTGGGGCAATGTCTTTTGGATCAATTTCCTATGAAGCACATACTACCCTTGCAATTGCCATGAATCGTATTGGTGGTAAATCTAATTCAGGAGAAGGCGGAGAAGATCCAATTAGATTTGAACCACTTCCAAATGGAGATTCAATGAATTCTGCAATTAAGCAAGTTGCCTCAGGAAGATTTGGAGTTACTTCTTATTATCTTACCAATGCAAAGGAATTGCAGATAAAAATGGCTCAAGGAGCAAAACCTGGTGAAGGTGGACAGCTTCCGGGACATAAAGTTGATGATTGGATTGGAAAAACACGAAATTCTACACCAGGGGTTGGATTAATTTCACCTCCTCCTCACCACGATATCTATTCAATTGAAGATTTAGCTCAGTTAATATTCGATTTAAAGAATGCAAATAGAGATGCTAGAATATCCGTAAAGCTAGTATCTGAGGCTGGTGTAGGAACAATTGCAGCCGGAGTAGCAAAAGCCCATGCAGACCATATCTTAATCTCAGGTTATGATGGAGGTACTGGTGCATCACCATTGTCATCAATTCGTCATGCAGGTCTTCCTTGGGAACTAGGATTGGCTGAAACACATCAAACTCTTGTTAGAAATAAATTGAGAGGTAGAGTAACAGTTCAAACAGATGGACAAATAAAGACAGGTAAAGATATTGCTATTGCCGCTTTATTGGGCGCTGAAGAATTTGGAGTGGCAACTGCTGCATTAGTAACAGCTGGTTGTATTATGATGAGAAAATGCCATTTAAATACCTGTCCTGTAGGTGTTGCAACTCAGAGACCGGAATTAAGAGCACTTTATACTGGAGATCCAGACCATGTAGTTAATTTATTTAAATTCTTAGCTGAAGAATTAAGAGAAATCATGGCTGAACTAGGTTTCAGATCAATTAATGAAATGATTGGTAGGGTAGATGCTCTTGAAATGAAGGATTTAAGCAACCATTGGAAATTTAAAGATTTAGATTTAACGGCTCTTTTAAATCCAGAATTCGCTCAAACCGATATCCCTAAATTCAAATGTGAACCTCAAGATCACGGAATTGAAGATCAATTGGATTGGGAAATATTAAAAATTGCTGAACCAGCATTAAAATCAGGTGAAAAAGTATTTGGAGAACTTTCCATAAATAACGTTTCAAGAACCGTTGGAACAATCTTATCCAATGAAATTTCGAAAAAATATAATGATAAAGGTCTTCCTGAGGATACAATTAATATTAAATTTAAAGGAACTGCCGGACAATCTTTTGGTGCCTTTGGAGCAAAAGGAATAACTTTTACCATTGAGGGAGATGCAAATGACTATATTGGGAAGGGACTTTCAGGTGCAAAATTAATAGCTTATCCTGATCCATCAGCACCATTCGTCGCTTCAGAAAACTCCATTGTAGGTAACGTATCATTTTATGGTGCAACTGCTGGTGAAGCCTATTTATCTGGAATGGCAGGAGAAAGATTCTGTGTAAGAAATTCAGGTGCAAAAGTAGTAGTTGAAGGTATCGGAGATCATGGTTGTGAATATATGACTGGTGGTTTAGCCATTATACTAGGTGATACCGGCAGAAATTTTGCAGCTGGTATGTCTGGTGGTGTTGCTTATATTTTCGATGAAAAGAATAATTTTGAATCGAAAGTGAATAGAGAAATGGTTGAAATCACTGATTTGAATCAAGAAGATAAAAATATTCTTAAAATCTATATTTCAAACCATGTAAATTATACTAATTCAACCAAAGGAAAGAAAATCCTTGATAATTTTGAATTAATGTCTACAAGATTTAAAAAAGTATTACCTATTGATTATAGAAATGCTTTAGCAAACAGAAATTTAAATATTTCTGAAATTTTAGAAGATAAGAATAGAGTTTATAAAGACATTATTATTGACGTAAAGAATAAATAATATGGGAAAGCCGACTGGATTTTTAGAACATGATAGAAAAGGACCTGCAAAACGCCCTATAACTGAAAGAATAGAGGATTATAAGGAAATTGAATTGCCACCAGTTTATGAAAATACGCAGGAGCAGGCCTCAAGATGTATGGATTGCGGTACTCCATTTTGTCATAATGGTTGTCCATTAGGAAATATCATACCAGAATTCAATGATGCTGTTTATGAACAAAATTGGAAACTAGCTTATGAAATTTTAAGCTCGACAAATAATTTTCCAGAATTCACTGGAAGAATTTGTCCAGCACCTTGTGAATCCTCTTGTGTATTAGGAATAAATAAACCTCCTGTAACAATTGAATTAATTGAGAAATCAATTATTGAAAAAGCTTTTGAAAAGGGCTATGTACAAGCTAAAATACCTTCTAATAGAACAGATAAAACTGTTGCTATTATTGGGTCAGGTCCAGCTGGTATGGCCGCGGCAGCTCAATTAAATAAAGCAGGCCATACCGTTACTGTTTATGAAAGAGCAGATCAGATTGGTGGTTTATTACGTTATGGAATACCAGATTTTAAATTAGATAAAAAGGTTATTGACAGAAGATTGGAGATAATGAAGAGTGAAGGTATCAATTTTGTTGTTAATACCTCTGTTGGAAAAGATATTACTGTAGAAGAATTATATTCTCAATATGATGCAATCGTTGTAGCTACAGGTTCAACTACTCCTAGAATGATTCCTGCACCTGGTAATGATGCTAAAGGTATCTATCCGGCAATGGAATTCCTATCTCTACAGAATAAAAGAGTTTCTAATCGCGAATTAAGTCTTAATCACAAGGGAATTAAATTCGAAGATAATGAATTAGTAGCAACTGGAAAAAATGTTGTAGTAATCGGAGGAGGAGATACAGGTTCAGATTGTGTGGGTACTTCTAATCGTCATAAAGCTAAATCAATCACACAAATTGAAATTATGCCGAAGCCCCCAGTTGATAGAGCTGAATCCACTCCATGGCCAAATTGGCCTTTAATGTTGAGAACATCAACTTCTCATGAAGAAGGTGCCGATAGAAAATGGTCAATTGCTCTTCAAGAATTCATTAAGGATACAGATGGAAATCTTAAAGCCTTAAAAATTGGAGATATCGTCTATAAAAATGTAGATGGTAAAATGGAACAAGAAATAATTAATATTAGAGAAATTCCTTGCGAATTAGCATTAATCGCTGCAGGTTTTCTTCATACAGATCATAATGATTTAGTAAATCAATTAAAATCTTATGAAATAAAAACAGACGAAAGAGGTAATTTATCTGCCGATAAAAATTACCAATTAGCTGATTCCAAGATATTTGCAGCAGGGGACGCTCGTAGAGGACAATCCCTAGTTGTATGGGCAATATCTGAAGGAAGAGAGGCCGCAAGAAATGTTGATGAATATCTAATGGGCAATTCAAATCTAGAGAGAAAATCAGCATCTTTCTATGATTTAATAAAAGCTTAAAAAAAAATCACTGCAATGATTTTAAAATAAAAAATTATTGCTATTTTTGTACTCCCAAAGGGAGGGAGAGATGCCTGAGTGGCCGAAAGGAACAGTTTGCTAAACTGTCGTACTGGTAACGGTACCGAGGGTTCGAATCCCTCTCTCTCCGCACTACATTTGTAGTTTTGGAAATTGATACCTTCGGGGTGTAGCGTAGCCCGGTATCGCGCTTGGTTTGGGACCAAGAGGTCGTAGGTTCGAATCCTGCCACCCCGACGAAACTTAAGGTCAATTCGGATTCTTTAAAACGAATTGACTTTTTAGTTTAGGTTCCGTAGCTCAGCTGGATAGAGCAACTGCCTTCTAAGCAGTAGGTCAAAGGTTCGAATCCTTTCGGAATCACATAATTCATTAAGAATTTAAAATGCCGTAGAACAGATAAAGTTCTTCGGCATTTTTTTTAATTAATATTTAATTATCAATTTTTAAGTATATTTATATTTTAGAATATTAAAATGAAGGAATTAGAAGAGCTAAGAAATAAAATCGATATCGTTGACGAAGAGATTCTTAAACTTTTAAATCAACGAATGGAATATGTTGATGAAATTGGAGTAATTAAACGTAATTCTAATACAATTATTTATCATCCAGATAGGGAAAAGGCTATTATTGAACGCTTAACTAAATTAAACAAGGGCAGATTAACAAAAGCCGCCATTGAGGCTATTTATTTGGAAATTTTCGGTGTTTCTAGAAATCTTGAACTACCTGAAATTATTAGTTTTTTAGGTCCAGAAGGAAGCTTTACACATCAAGCCGCAGAAAGCAGATTTGGTGCTGTTGCTAACTATATTTCCCTGCCTTCAATTAATTCAGTTTTCGAATCAGTAGAAACTGGTCGATCTAAATTTGGAGTAGTACCAATTGAAAATAACCAGGAAGGTATGGTTAAAGAAACTATGGACCTGCTTTTCAAAAAGAAATTATATATAATTGCTGAAATAATAATTCCAGTAAATTTTTGTATTGCAACTCAATTGAATGACTTAAAACAAGTAAAAAAGATTTATTCTAAAGATATTGGATTTAGTCAATGTAAAAACTTTATCAAAGATTATTTCAATGATAAAGAAGAAGAATTTTTTATTCAAGTAGATTCAACCTCTAAAGCAGCTAAAATGGCATTAGAAAATGAAGGAACAGCGGCTCTTTGTTCACATATAGCAGCTAAAATAAATAATCTACCCATTCTATTCGATAATATCCAAGATAATGACTCCAATCATACCCGCTTTTATATTATCGCCAATAAAGAAAATCTTAAGAAAACAGAAAAAGATAAAACTAGTTTGGCAGTCGTATTAAAAAATGATGATCAACCCGGTATTCTTTTGAAATTATTGAAAGATTTTGATGAAGAAAAAATCAATTTATTGAAAATCGAATCTAGACCAATAAAAAACCTTAAAGGATTTAAATTTTGGTTCTTTATTGATATTAAAGGGAATAAACTGGATGAAAATATTCAACGTATTCTTGATAAGAGAAAAGATGAAATTATCTTCCTAGGTTCTTATATGAATATTTCGAACTAACTCCTTTCCTGTTTGAATATCCATTGAAATTTGGTTCTTTAGTTCATCTAAAGAACCAAATTTTTTTTCATCTCTTAACTTAGATAGAAACTCCACTCGGATTATTTTTTGATAAA
>JBJOIA010000210.1:0-2581 GCA_046047395.1 Bacteroidota bacterium
AATGATATCTGAAGGATTAAATCCAACCTTATTGACCAATATATTATAAGCTCTCTCACAAATTTCTATTCTCCTTTCATAATTATCAGCCTGACCTTGTTCATCAAATGCCATTACTACAACAGATGCCCCATAAGACCTTACTTTTCTGGCAACTTCCATAAATTTCTCCTCCCCTTCTTTAAGAGAAATTGAATTTACAATTGATTTTCCTTGAACACATTTTAAACCCGCTTCAATCACCTCCCATTTGGACGAATCAATCATTATAGGTACTCGAGCAATATCTGGTTCAGCCATTAAAAGATTTAAAAACTTTGGCATCATCTCCACCCCATCAATCATACCCTCATCCAAATTCACATCTAAAATTTGAGCGCCATTTTCTACTTGATTACTCGCAATAGAAATAGCTTCTTCAAAATTCCCTTCCTTTATTAAACGAGCAAATTTCTTAGAACCCGTAACATTACAACGCTCTCCAACATTGACAAAATTCGTAAATTCATCAATTTCAAAAGATTCTAATCCAGAAAGTTTTTGATTCTTATTTTCCTGATTTTTAACATGCGGCTTGTAGGTTTTAGCTCTTTCTGCAATCAATCGAATATGCTCAGGGGTTGTTCCACAACATCCACCGATGATATTGACCATCCCTTCCTGAAAAAAACCGTCAATAATATCCGCCATTTCTTGCGCTGTCTGATCATATTCACCCATTTCATTCGGAAGACCCGCATTCGGATGAGCAGAAATATAATAAGGTGCCTTATTAGCTAATGTTTGAACGTAAGGACGCATTAAATCTGCCCCCAAAGCACAATTTATCCCTACAGACAATAAGGGCATATGAGAAATAGAAACCAAAAAGGCCTCAGTGGTTTGTCCTGACAAAGTTCTCCCAGAAGCATCTGTAATAGTACCAGACACCATGATAGGTAAATATTCTTGATCTTTATTTGACTTAAAAAATTCATCTATAGCAAATAAAGCAGCCTTTGCATTTAAGGTATCAAATACCGTCTCTACCAATAATAAATCTACGCCACCATCAACAAGACCTTTAATTTGCTCTGAATATGAACGCACCAAAACATCAAAACTTATTGCTCTGAATCCTGGATCATTTACATCAGGAGATAAGGAAAGTGTCTTGTTTGTTGGCCCTATTGATCCTGCCACAAAACGAGGCTTTTCCGGTTCTTTTTCTGAATATTGAATGGCAATTTCTTTGGCAATTTTGGCAGATTGATAATTCAATTCATAGGCCAAATCTTCCATGTGGTAATCCTCCATTGAAATCGAAGTACTATTAAAAGTATTCGTTTCAATTATATCCGCCCCTGCCTCTAAATATTTAGCATGTATCTCTTGAATAATCTGGGGCTGAGTAATGGAAAGCAAATCATTATTCCCTTTTAGAGGATATTTAAAATCTTTAAATCGCTCTCCCCTATAATCCTCTTCCGTTAACTTATAAGTTTGAATCATAGACCCCATCGCCCCATCCAAAATAAGAATTCTGTCTTTAATTAATTCAAAAATTTTCTCTGAAACCATCTATATTTTTCCGTTTTCTTTTAATTTTAATAAATCCTCAGGAGTATCTATTCCAATAGACTCAGAATTTGTAATAGCTGTTTTAATTTTATAACCATTCTCCATCCAACGCAATTGTTCCAATAATTCAATTTTTTCCAAAGGACTTTGCTCCAATTTCACAATATCTTTTAAGACTTTGGGCTTAAATGCATAAACTCCAATATGATGAAAATAATCATATTCAATATGTGAATTTCTTTGAAAAGGAATTTTAGAACGAGAAAATAGCAAGGCATTCCCTTGTAAATCTATCACTACTTTTGGCTTATTCGGATTATCCAAATAAGAAATATCGTCTATTTTCCTTATTAAAGTTGCTATCTCCGGTCCATTCTTTAATGTCTCAACTAAATCCTCTAATTGTTGTTTTAAAATAAATGGCTCGTCACCTTGCACATTTATTACATAATCAAAATTCTCCCCTAATTTCTCTACCACTTCTCCACAACGATCTGTGCCAGATTGATGACTTTCTGAGGTCATCATCGCCTCTCCACCAAATTCAATTACATGATCAAAAATCCTTTTATCATCTGTAGCAACAATTACTTTTTCAAATAAGCCAGATTTTCTAACCTGTTCATAAGTCCTTTGAACCATTGATTTCCCAGAAATCTCTATTAATGGTTTTCCAGGAAACCGAGTTGAGCCATATCGAGAAGGTATAATTCCTAAAATTTTCAACCTAATTAATTTTAACCTACAAATTTCGCATTAATATTTAATAATTTGACTTATTTTAGAGATAAATTAAAAAATACACACTTGAATAATTGTATTTCAAAAATATTTAATGGAATTATCCAACAATTGAATTTTCTTATAATAGAAAATTCTCCCCATATTATATTGAACATATCAAATGATATTAATTTTCAATATTTTCTGTTGAATCTGGATAACCAAGAAATACAATTAATGGAATTGCCAGAAAATCTCCTAAAAGCACCCCTAATTGGAACAAATATCAATAAAATTT
>JBJOIA010000211.1:0-13376 GCA_046047395.1 Bacteroidota bacterium
TCCGACTTACAATCGTCGCATTTGCCATAGAAATGAAGCGAAACGCAAAGGGTTGGAGCAATTGGTCCATCAATAATACGAATGATCCTCGCGAAAGTAATTTCATCTGGTGGTATACGAAGATAATAGCCACCGCCTTTTCCTTTTAATGATTGAAGAATACCATGATTTCTTAATTCAAGCAGAATCGATTCCAAGAATTTTTTTGGAATAGTTTCTGAATCGGCAATATGTGCAATAAGGGTTGGACCTTTTTCAAAATTATTTGCCAAGACTTTCAAAGCTTTTAAAGCATATTTCGCCTTTTTTGAAATCATATTAATATTTTATCAAATACCTGATATAAAAGTAGTTTAATAAAATAAGATTTCAAAATCTATGGACTTAATAGAGGAATTGAAAATGTTCCTATTCAAATAGCTTATCTAAATTCTTTGTCTTGATTTCTTCCTGATCCAATTCTAAGAATTCTTCCCAAAAGGTATTCTCAGGTACAGATGCCTTGCAAATGATATTTTCCTTTTTTATCGGATGCTCAAAAAATAATCTTCTCGCATGTAAATTAATACTTGCATCCGGATTCGCACGGTCATATCCATATTTTAAATCCCCTCTAATCGGACAACCCATTGCAGCTAATTGAACCCTAATTTGATGGGGACGGCCCGTTACGGGTTCTACCTCTATTAAATGAAATTTATTTAAGGTACCAATGTATTTATAATATAATTCAGCTTTTTGTGCTCCATCCTTCGGCTCGTCATAAGCGGAAGTTATATTCTTTTTTTCATCTTTTACTAACCAATGAGTTAGCTTTCCCTTTAAATCCTTTGGTCTTCGTCGGGTAACAGCCCAATAGGTTTTCTGAATATTTCTCCTCCGAAATAATTCACTCATCCTCTCTAATCCCTTAGAGGTTCTGGCAAAGACTACTAAACCACTTACAGGTCTGTCTAATCGATGAACTGGATGTAAAAATACCTCCCCTGGCTTGTCATATTTCTCTTTGATATAATCTTTGAGAATATCCGTAAGAGTACGATCTCCTGTTGAATCACCTTGTACTAATAATCCTGCTCTTTTATTGACAATCAAAAAATGATTGTCTTCATAGACAACATGGAAATCTTTATTGTTTTTTTTCATTTTACTGACAATTTTTACAAATTCCTTGAATCAATAAATTGATTTCGGAGCTTTTATATCCTTTCGGAAGGTTTATTTTTGGGATGATTAAATCATCAAAGCATACGGTTTGTTCACATTTTTCACATTTAAAATGAACATGATCATGATGATGATTATTTTCATGGGTATCACAAGTATCGTTGCAAAGGGCAAATTTAGCTCCCCCTACATCATCCAAAACTTTATGGATAATTCCGGCAGTTTGAAAAGATTTTAAAGTTCGATAAATAGTAACTTTATCAAATTTTTCAATCAAATCATTCTCCAAATCTGCATAGGATAGGGCATAAGTAGATCTTTTAAAACAGTCTAAAACTGCCAACCTACAAGGTGTTTCCCTTAAATCATGCGATTTTAAATTAATTGAGCTCATGAATTTTTCCTAGACTTTCCGTCTGCAATTTTACCATTTTTTGATAAATTCCTGCCTTTTTCTTCATTAAATTTTCATGAGTACCCATTTCAACAATGGATCCTTTTTCAATCACAATGATTTTATCAGCATTGCGAATAGTAGATAATCGGTGAGCAATTATTAAGCTTGTTCTGTTTTTTAATAATTTTTCTAAAGCATCTTGAACAAGTTTTTCAGATTCAGAATCTAAAGCACTTGTTGCTTCATCCAATAATAATAATTTTGGGTCTTTTAATATTGCTCTTGCAATTGCTACCCGTTGTTTTTGTCCACCCGATAATTTTATTCCCCTTTCTCCCACTGTTGTTTCCCATTTTTCAGGGAAGGATTCAATAAATTCTTTTGCATTCGCAAGCTCTGCTGCACGCATGATTTCTTCATCGCTTGCCTCAGGATTTCCATAAGCAATATTTTCTTTGATTGTTCCTCCAAATAATATCACTTCTTGAGGGACCAAGGCCAATTGTTTTCTCCAAGAAATCTTATTATACGCTTCAATATCTCTTCCATTAATAATAATCTTTCCAGTGTCTGGCTGATAGAAACGCATTATTAATTGAATAATCGTAGATTTTCCAGCCCCTGATGCACCTACCAAAGCAACCTTTTCTCCTTCTTCAATACTGAAATTGAAATCGGAAATAACCTTAGAATTTTTCCTTGAAGGATAATGAAATGAAATATCCTTAAATTCAATTTTCCCAAATTCAATGTTTTCATTTAAATTTTCATCAGTATCAATTTCAGATTCATCATTTAATATTTCAATGATTCGTGAAGAAGATCCAATGGTTCTTTGGATTTGAGCATATAAATCTCCTAAACCTCCAATGGAACCACCGATAAATATGGTATAAAAGATGAAAGTTAATAAATCGGCTAAAACGATTTCTCCGGAGTCTACTAATTGTGAACCATACCATACAACACCCACAATTCCCCCAAAAAGGGCAAAAATTACAAAACTAACAAAACCTCCTCGTAGATAAGCAGCTTTCAAGGCATGGTTAACAACATTTTGAAGAGAATTAGTATATTTTTTTATTTCTGTTTTCTCTGAGGTAAAGGCCTTAACTACGGAAATTTGTTGGAATGATTCCTCTACAATGATATTTGAATTTGCTAATTCATCTTGGGTATCTTTGGAAATTTTTCTTAATTTTCTTCCAAAAAGAAATGCCAAACCTACCAAAAGAGGGAAGGTGGCAATCATGAATAATGTTAGTTTCCAAGATAAATAAATGATTAACCCTATACCACCAACTAATGTAAAAACCTGACGAAAGAATTCTGCTATTGTAGTGGATAATATATCTCGTAATTGGGTTACGTCTGAGGAAATTCGACTCATCATTTCGCCTACTCTTCTTTTTTCAAAGATTTCCATCGGAAGCGTAATGATTTTATTAAATAAACGTAGACGAACATCCCTCATCGAATATTCTGATACCTTTGAAAAAGTGTAAATTCGTGCAAAGGAAAGGATCGCTTGAATACTTAATACTCCAAAAAAGAATAGTGTTACCTGGTTAATTTGGTATTTTGACTGCCCCTCAATTACACGAGTCATTTCCCCTATTAATAAGGGGAATGAAAGTGTAGTTAGATTGGAAAGTACTAAAAATATTAGTCCGAATATAAAGAGAGTTTTATAAGGATAAATAAAAGAAAAGATTTTAAGGACTTTCTTTGCCCCATCCTTGCTGACTTTTACTTTGTCTTTTTCATCTACTTGCGCTCCAAAACGTTCTGACCTTTTTGCCATAATTTATTTGTTTGGCCTATAGCCTGATTCTCTAAAAAGTATATTTATATCCGTTTCTTGCATTAAATCCTGGATTTTCTCTTCTGGATGATTTTTCATGTAAGATTGAATAATTCTATATCCTAACCATCTTCCAATGGATCCGGGGCATTCAGGACCGATTTCTAAGGTTTTCGGCCTATCACCCATGTATTTTGTTTTTGTTAGTTCATCTTTTTTATATAACAATGAATTTTTTATAAAATGTTCCCAAATGATGGATTCAAATTTTTCTGATTCTTGAATTTCCTTAGAAGTATAGCCAAATAATGTACTATCCGCAATATTTGGTAGGGTTTCTTTAACAAAAAAATAATTTTTTCCTGCCCAAATCATATCTCCTAATAAGTTTACATTAGTTTTTTTATGTTTATTGAATAATCCGGCATATTCCAAAATAACCTGACTTAGCATAGCTTTTGGAGAATATTTTCTAAGTTGGTAGGAATATAATTCCTGCGGAAGGAATTTCCCTTTTTCTCCCATATAATAATCTAGGCCAATCACAAGGCTTGAATCATTAATTAATAATGCTGGTGAAGAAAAGTTTCCACCTCCTCCAAATCCTGTAAATAGCGTATAGATTTTAGGGATTTCATTTTCTGGATACAGAGTTTTTATTCTTCCCAGGGCATTTAATAAGTCAATCTCCCATTCCTTATTTCCGAAGAAATCTGGTTTCTGGGATTGCAAATAAAATTCCTTGAGATTTTCATTTAAAGTCATGGAATAAAATGCATCTGAAAAAATATGCAAGTTATTAGAATCTATAAGAAAATAGGCATTGGCCATTGGGTAATGGTTCGTCAATGTCTTTTGAATATCCATCATATTTTGAGCATGGAATAGGCTATCATCCAAACGAATGATCTCTTTATTCAAATCAGTTATTGCAATTTTTTCTCTTTCATTTGAACAAGAAAAAATGAATAAAATGATTCCTAAGCTCCAAAATAATTTTAATCTCATTTATAAGATTCTAAAACTTTGTACAATGCGTTCAATTTAGATTCAGTATCTGCGAGTTTTTGTTTTTCTCTTTCTACCAATTCAGGTTTTGCATTTTGAACGAATTTTTCATTGGATAATTTTCCTAAAACGGATTTTTTAAATCCTTCTAAATAGGTAATTTCCTTTTTTGCATTTTCATAAGCTTCCTCTGGATCTATTTCTAATTTTAAAGGAATATGGAAAGTATGGTTTTTCACCACGAAGGTTTGTGCTCCATCCACTTTCTCATTGATGAATTCAATTTTTGATAAATTCGCTAATTTTTGAATAATATTTTGAACAGATTGGAAGGCCTGAGGGCTTTCAGTTTCAATCATTAATTCTAATTCTGTTTTCGGAGATAATTGATTTGAATTTCTAATTTCTCTGATTTTTGAAATCACTTCAAACATCTCATCAAATTGTTGAATTAAAGCTTTATCTGTTTTACCTGCTTTTGGATATTCCTGGATACAAATACTTTCATTTATGGATCTTTCCTCCAAATTTTGCCAAATTTCTTCCGTAATAAAAGGCATGAATGGATGAAGAATACACATTAAACGATCCATTATCTTATTGGTAGCTTCAAGGACATCCTTGCTGATAGGCTGTTGGTAAGCAGGTTTAATGATTTCAAGATATTTTGAACAAAAATCATCCCAAATTAATTGGTAAATATTCAATAAAGCATCCGAAATTCTAAATTTCGAGAATAAATCATCCATTTCTTCTAGGGTGGAATCAATTTTAGATTCCATCCATTGAATGGCTAATTTATCAGTTGATGAAATATTTTCATTTGAAATTTCCCAACCTTTGATTAACCGAAATGCATTCCAGATTTTATTGGAAAAATTCCTGCCTTGTTCGCATAATTTTTCATCGAATAAAAGGTCATTTCCTGCAGGTGCGGAGAACATTAAGCCTGAACGAACACCATCGGCACCAAATTGCTTGATTAATTCTAAAGGATCCGGAGAATTTCCTAGTGATTTAGACATTTTTCGTCCTTTATTATCCCGAACGATACCTGTTAGATATACATTTTTGAAAGGTAATTCTCCTCTCCATTCGTAACCGGCGATGATCATTCTTGCAACCCAGAAGAATAAAATATCTGGACCAGTTACTAAGTCATTAGTTGGATAATAATAGGAAATTTCCTCATTTTTTGGATTTTCGATGCCATCAAAAACGGAAATCGGCCATAACCAAGAAGAGAACCAAGTATCTAATACATCTGGATCTTGCGTAAGGTCTTCCTCTACTAGGGCAAATAATTGATATTCCTCTTTTGCTTTTTTCAGGGCTTCTTTTTTATCCTTCGCAACAATAAGGGTTCCATCTTTTAAATAAAATGCTGGAATTTGTTGTCCCCACCATAATTGTCTGGAAATACACCAATCTCTTACATTTTCCATCCAATTTCTATAGGTATTTTTAAATTTAGCTGGATGGAGTTGGATGGAGTCATTCATGACATTATCCAAGGCTGGTTTGGATAAATCTTCCATTTTAAGGAACCATTGCATGGAAAGTTTTGGTTCGATTACAGCTCCTGTTCTTTCGGAGGTTCCAACTGAGGATTTATAATCTTCTGTTTTTTCGTAAAAACCTTCTTCTTTTAATTGAGCAACAATGGCTTTTCTAGCGGCGAAGCGGTCCATTCCAACGAAAATTTCAGCCTTTTCATTCAGGGTTCCGTCGTCATTTAAAATATCGATTACTTCTAATTTATGTTTGATGCCCAGTTCATAATCGTTTAAATCATGGGCTGGGGTTACTTTTAGGCAACCTGTACCGAAGTCTAGTGCCACATAGTCATCCAAGATTATCGGAATTTCTCTATTGATTAGAGGTATTTTTACTTTTTTTCCGTGTAGGTTTTTATAACGTTCATCAGCTGGATTGATACAGATTGCAACGTCGGCCATGATGGTTTCTGGTCTAGATGTTGCAATAGTAACCATTCCAGAACCATCTGAAAGTGGATAATTTATATGATGTAATTGGGCGTTTACTTCTTTATGGATTACTTCTTCGTCTGACAAAGCTGTTTTTCCTTGGGGATCCCAATTAACCATTCTTACTCCTCTGTAGATTAGGCCTTTATTATAAAGTCTAACGAAAGTATCTATTACAGCTTCGTATAATTTTGGTTCCATGGTGAATCGGGTGCGATCCCAATCACAAGAGGCGCCTAATTTTTTTAATTGTTCAAGGATGATTCCTCCGTATTTATCCTTCCATTCAAAGGCATAATTTAGGAATTCTTCTCTGCTGATATCTTTTTTTTCTATACCCTTTTCTTTCAGCATGGCTACTACTTTTGCTTCAGTAGCGATGGAGGCATGGTCTGTTCCGGGTACCCAACAAGCTTCTTTGCCTTGCATTCTTGCTCTTCGAATGAGGATATCTTGAATAGTATTATTCAGCATATGTCCCATATGTAAAACTCCTGTTACATTTGGGGGAGGAATAACGATGGTATAAGGTTCTTTATTTGGATTTGGTTTGGAGGAAAAGTATTTATTTTCCAACCAAAATTCATACCATTTATCTTCAATATCTTGCGGAGAATAATTCTTATTGATGGAGTTCATTTATTATAAATTTCAAAAGAACCACAAAAATACGAAAATTCATCATTTTTTTTCGAATTTTTTTAGGGCATATAAGAAACCAAAGGCTTCGGCGCCATTTTTGGTATGGACGGTATGGTGGATATAATGGGCTCTGATGAGTCTATTGATATAGGAGTTTTTAGTTTTGAATTTTATTTTAATTCTTCTGTGTACGATAATATCATGGAAGATAAAGTAGAAAATGCCGTAAGTAGCTACACCTAGGCCGATCCAAAGCAGGTACCAATATTCCTCAAATTCTGCTCCAATGATGATTGTTGCAGTAGAGATTATGCCAAAGACGAGGGAGAAAAGGTCGTTTTTTTCAAGAATATTATTATGGTGGTTATGATGAGAATGGTGCCAATTCCACATTATTCCATGCATGATGTATTTATGGGTAATCCATGCGACAGCTTCCATGCAAAGGAAGGTACCAAAGAAAAGTATGAGATTAATAAAAATCATTTTTTTGAAAATTTATTAGTTATTTTTGCCACCACCACCCGCCCTAAATTTAACCAAATTCCATCAGTTTTTGTTTGCGAAAACTGATAATTTCAATTCTGAATTTAATTTTATCAAAATACTGAAAAATTAGAATTTCGGACAGGCTAATGACCTTCGTAATATTTTACGAATATTATTTTTTCCACCAATATTTGGACTAAAATCAAAAATATAGGCAATGGAGATTTCATGGGCTCCTCCCGTACTTGGACCTAAATTTGAAACGGTTAAATCATAGGAATATCCAATTGAAAAATTATCTTTTCTATAACCCAATAACATGACTATAGATTCTAATTTTTTATCGGGTACTCTTTTGCTTTGGATTGGTACTCCTCGGTACCAGGCACCAACAATTAAAGGGGCATAGGTTAGATAGGTGCCAATATCTAATTGAGAAAAATTTCCTTGCTTTTTGAAATGAATGACAGGGGATAAACTTTTTTCTTCATTCATTGCCTGATAGCTGCCATCTTCATATAAAGAATAAGATAAAGGAATCTTCGTTCCGATTTGCAAGGAATATTTGGTTTTTATATTATTTGGATTATCCGGAGATAAGGATTGGTTAGGTTTATTTAAATGTTGAACAGAAAGCCCCAGCCAAGATGTTTCTGTCGTATATAATAGTCCAGATCCTAAATCAACAAATTCTCTTCCATTCATAATTTGAAATTGAATTGGATCGGTGCTTGAACCTGGGATATCTCTTGAAATAGAATTTCTTGCTTGATCTAAAAAGAAAAAATTATTTGGATTTATTTTTCGGGTAATATAGGTGCCTGAAATACCCATAGATAAACTCGAATAATCATTTAATTTAAGGTGATAGGCATATTGCAAGCCAGCTGAATTTGTTTCTAAATTGGAATATTGTGAATCATTGGTTAAAACAATTCCAAGTCCAGATTGATATTTTTCAAAGGCAAGATCTGCGCTAAATCCTGAAAAAATATAATTAGAGCTTAAATTTGGCCATTGATTTCGATATAAAAAATTTAGTTTAGACCTTCCCTCTAAGCCAGCAAAGGCAGGGGAAATTAAATTAGGTACCGCATAATTTTGAGAATATTGAGGGTCCTGGGCTTTGATTTCAAAAAAGAAAAAAGCCATTAGAACAACCGTAAAGCGAACAACAAATTCCTTCATTTTTTCAAAATTCGGGCATCTAATATACTAAATGTTTATAATATCCAATAATTTTTGGTAATTTCAATCGTTTTATATTTTTAAAAAATAACGAATAAAGTGTTCAAAAAAATATTTAGTTTTTTGATTTTTATATTTGTTAGCCAATATTCTTGGGCACAATTTTCGTATCGAAATAATTGTATAGATTCTTGTTCCTCCCCCAAAAATTCACAATTTAGTCAATTAGCAACGCAAACAGTCTTTGAGCCTGATTCAGTATATGGACCTGGCCATACCTTCCAGTGGTCTTATGGTGATGGAACAACCGGAATAGGTCGAACAGGATTCAAGTCTTACACCTTACCAGGTACTTATCCTGTTGTTCTTACAGTGATAAATCAAACGAATCAAGATACTTTAGTTTATCCAGCTAAAAATATAATTATAGGGAAAGCACCTGTTGTAAGTTTAAATACAGATAGTTTAAAGGAAATTTGTACAGGGGAAAGCGTGACCATCAAATTAACTACTAATCAAAATTTAAAACATCGATGGTTCCCAAATGGGGAAATAGGAGATGAGATAATTGTAAATAAGGAAGGGTGTTATTCAGTAAAGGTTTTTTCAGACGATAATTCTGGTTGTTATGCGGAGAAGTCCACTGAAGTAAAAATCTGTGGATCGTATCCAAATGCCTTCGATCCAACTCAAAATGGAGATGGTAGTTCTGGAGGAACAAGTGCAGATGTTAGAACTCCTCAATGGAATCTTGGGGATAGTTTAAAGGTGCTATTTCCTGCGAATGGAATACCTGCTGGTGCTTCCTCTGATTCAGGTCCTTATATTGCGACAGATCAAGTAGCCTATTATCCTTTAGATATAAAAGGGGCAAAATATATTCTTGGAGCACTTAATACGAATGGACAAGTTCTAGCGGATAATCAAGGAAGAATTATTACGAATAATTTAAATGGAGATATTAATCTAAGCCAAGGGACAATAATTTTCCCCAAAAAATCTTGTAAGGGTTGTAATTCATCTGATTATTATATAATTACATCAAAGAAAGATTCAGTAGGACGTATTCAAATATTTTATTCCTTGGTCGATATTTCAGATTCATTAGGGAAAGGAAATATGTTGGTTGAAAATAGACTGCTTCAATCCACTCCGGCTCAAGCGAAAATACTAGTTCAAACTTTTCAAAGCGGATATGGACTATTTACTTTTGATGCCGATGGTTCAACCATGAGAATTTATATCATTGATGAGTCTGGTATAAGTAGGGCAATAGAAACAAATCTTCCCGGAACGAATAATTTTGAAGGGGGAACAGCAAAATTTTCAAGAGATGGAACCAAATTGGCGATGGTTACTGCTGCTGATAAAGTCACTATCTTTGATTTATCCAATGATCCCATAGAAGAAATTCGAACACTTACGGTAGGAACGGAGGCCTATGGATTGGAATTTTCTCCTAATGGTTCCTTACTTTATGTAAGTACAAGAGGAACAAACTCAAGTTTATTTCAATTTTATATTGATACTTTAAATACCAGAATTGAAAGTACCAAACAATTAATTGGTTCTGCAACAAAAGGAGAATTTGGTGCTATGGCCTATGATCCAGTCAGCCAGGCAAAATTGTTTATTTCAGTAAATGGAGAAAAATATTTTGCAACAATTGGAAATCCAAATCAAAGATTAAATAATGGAAAAGATGATCGAAAAAATTTGAATTATTTTTTCGATGATTTTAAGGTTAATAAAACTTTAGGCTGGGGAGTTCCTAATTCAATAAATGATAATTCCGGTGGGGGAGGACTTCAAGTAGAAGTTGAATGTAAAGGACTCGATTTTAGTTTTAAATTGTCCCAAGATCTTTGTCAGCAAATGAAAAATACCAAAGTTAAATGGGATTTTTATAAGGTAAGAAAAGGGGTAAAAGTAAATTATTTTATTAATGATGATGGGGTGATTGTCCCTGATATACTCAATTTTGAGAGCCCTATTTATTCTAAAACTAAATCTATTATTGATCTTCCACAAGATCCAACAGGGGGTTTAATTAATGGTATTAATCAAATCATTAATGTTAATCAAATGACCTTACCTTTGGATGAAATGGTGAAGAAAATTAGTAGTTATGGGGATCCATCGGGGACTTATGTTGTATTAGTTCATATTTGGAATGATTGTGTGGAGAAAGATCCGAAAATGAAAGATGAGGGATATTTATTAGATGCTCAACAATTTGATTTGAGATTTTTATTTCCTTATCGATTGAAGGATCAAATCGATAAGATTTATAATAATATTTTAGGGAATGCCTCAGGTTTATGCGATTTTGATGCCTATCCAATTGATACGACGGTCGTACAAATTCCTTCACCATTATATCCAATTAAAGATAATATTGATTTAGCAGTGCCATTGAATAATTTTTTATTATTCAATTGGAGTACTGCAGATACAAGTGCCAAAATTGAAATAAAATATTCAACAGAAGTAATTCCATTGAGTCTGACCTTAACAGATTTTGAAACGGGATGTACTTCTACTCAAGATACCAAGGTGAAATTTATTTCTCAGGAAACTTTACCAGCAGATAATTTTTGGTATCTCTGTATGGATGATCCTATGCCAAGGGAGAGGCTGACTGTATTTAATGACCAGATTAAATTGAAATTTAATTGGGTTGATTTAAATGGAAATGGAATATTGACGACCGTGGATACCTTGAATTTTATTGATGTAAATTCATCCGGAGAATATCAATTAACCATGATGGATGATTATAATTGTAGCTTAGATAAGGTTTTTAAGGTAGGTGACCGCTGTAAGCCAAAAATTTTGTCCCCTAATATTTTTACCCCAAATGGGGATGGCGAAAATGATAGATTTTTCCCAACTTGGAATTGGGGGAATTTAGGAGAGGATATTTCTTTGGTAACTATACCAAATTCTAATCCAATTAGAACTTATGGCGGTGCCAATAGGACTATCATTAAAAAAATGAGGATTTATAATCGATGGGGACAAATTATTTATCAGATTGAAATTCAGGATAAAAGTTTATTTGATCATTCTGATAATAATTTCCAAGAATTTGGTTGGGATGGTAAAGTTGATGGGGTTTTGGTTCCTCAAGATACTTATGTATGGGAAGTGATTTATGAATCCGTTGATTTCCCTGAAATGGGGGAACAATTAGAGCGGGGTTCGGTTATTGTTATTTATTGAAAATTGAATATTTAATTAATTCCCTTCCAACAGCATAAAAGGTGTTTTCATCCATAAATTTTAAAGAGAAAGTATCTTTTTTCTCTGAAATTTTTTCCCATGTTTTTCCAGAATTTTTTGAAATAAAGATACCAGTTGCACCTGCGGCAATTAGTTTTTTTCCATTAGAATTTGGAATAAATTGAATGCAGGAAATATAACCAGGACCCTTGCCTTCAGCAATTAATTTCCAGGTTTTTCCTCCATCCTTTGTAATTGCCAGGTTCCCCTTATTTTCTTCAGGTTTTTCATAATTCCCGCCCCCAATAATTCCCAAGTTTTTATCATAAAAATCCATTGAAAAGATGCCTGTCATGGCTTCTCCCTGAATAATTGGCGTTTCAAAGACTTCAAATTTATTCCCTTTATCTTCTGAAATGAATACTCTGGACTTTTTTCCACCTGAAACTAAAATGATTTTAGAATCAATAATTTTCAGATTGGTATTGCTGGCGGCAAATGCGGCTTCTCCATCAAATACGGATGGCAATTCTGTGCAGGATAATTTTTCCCAAGTATTGCCATTATTTTCAGTTTTTAGAACAGATAAACATAGGTCTGTGGGGTCACCCATGGCAAATCCTAATCCATTTTTTCCAAATTGCATGCTATCATAAAATACTTTTTCATTTTCTTCGGAGTAGACCAATTCTTCTTTTAAGGTTGCCTTATTTACTTTAACCAAAGAGGCGGGGTTTCCAACTGGTAATAAAAAAACTGATTCCTCATTTCCTGCAATAGATCTAATTTCTGTTTGATCTGAGATATATGAGCTAGAAAAAATAAGGGTTGTATCTAGTTTGGTATCATAGTAGCCAAACCTACCTTTATTCATTCCAAACCAAATTTTATTTTCATCTATAAAAATAGCTCTAGAGCTCATTTTTTCAGAATAAATCAATTCTTCATTCAATTTTTGAGAAAATCCTTGAATGGAAATTAGGGATATCAAAAAAGTTATAATTGAGTTTTTTAGCACAATTTTATAAGGTTTTTTCTTGGAATAAAATAGGAAATTGGCGAAGGGTAAAATTAATGCCCCACCTCCCCTAATTGAAAATTAGTTGATTTTTTGTTGCTTGTCAAGAATTTACCTGATAAGAATAACCTAAAAAATGATTAATATGCTCTGACCTCTACTCCTTTCATGAAGTTCATGAAAGATTTATTCACGACTTTATTTCCACCTGGTGTAGGGAAGTCGCCCGTGAAATACCAATCGCCAAGATGGTTGGGACAAGCTTTATGTAGATTTTCAACAGTTTGAAAAATTACGGAAAGTTCGGCTTTTAATTTTTTGGGACGAACTATTTCTGCAATTTTTTTAGAAACCTCCTCGTATTCGAATTGGTCATAAATACCTTTTACGAAATTTTCTGATTTTATTGATCCAGATTCTTCTGCCATGATGCATTTAAGATTAATTTCG
>JBJOIA010000212.1:0-7141 GCA_046047395.1 Bacteroidota bacterium
GAAATTCCCGTAAATGTGATTCTAGCAAAAGATTTAATCGGTTCTTATTTCAAGGCAGAGGATGAATCGTATAAAATATTATTTTCTTGCAAAGGTTCAGATTTGGAAGGTATCGAATACGAACAATTAATGCCTTATGTTCAGCCCAATCAGCCAGCATTTCGTATCATCATCGGAGATTTCGTAACTACCGAAGACGGTACAGGTATCGTTCATACTGCCCCAACTTTTGGTGCAGACGACTTCCGTGTAGCGGCTCAAAATGGTATTCCTGCCATTACGATTCAAGATGAAAATGGAAAAGATGCGCCCTTGGTAGATCGCACCGGACGTTTTGTAAAAGAAGTAACAGATTATGCCCTTGAGCCAGTAAAAGAATCCTTCCTTTCCGAAGAAGAACAAGCAGAAGAGGCAAAGAAACAAGGAAGAGATAAATACTTAACAGTAGACGAACGTATTGCCATTCAATTAAAGACCGAAAACAAGGCCTTTAATGTACAAAAATTCAACCATACTTATCCCCATTGCTGGCGAACAGATAAACCAGTTCTCTATTATCCTTTAGACTCTTGGTTTATCAAAACTACGGCCATCAAAGATGATTTAATTCGTTTAAATAATACCATTAACTGGAAGCCAGAATCAACAGGTACTGGCCGTTTTGGTAATTGGTTAGAAAACCTGGTAGACTGGAACCTTTCTCGTTCTCGTTTCTGGGGTACTCCACTGCCTATTTGGCGGTCAGAAGATGGAAGAATTGAACGTTGTATTGGTTCTGTTGAAGAACTTAAATCAGGTTTAACTGAGGCTATCGCTTCCGGAATTTTAAATGATGAACAAGTTCAAGGGAATCAATCCTTCCTTGATGGTATCGATTCCGGCGAGGTAGATTTACATAGACCTTATGTGGATACCATCTACCTAGTAGAAGCTGGTGAAATCTTAAAGAGAGAAACAGACCTCATCGACGTTTGGTTCGACTCAGGAGCGATGCCTTTTGCCCAATGGCATTATCCCTTTGAAAACGAAGAAGTGTGGAAGAATTCCTATCCGGCAGATTTCATCTCGGAGGGTGTAGACCAAACAAGAGGTTGGTTCTTTACCCTTCATGCTATTTCTGCATTAACGCAAAATTCCGTTGCCTTTAAAAATGTTGTTTCAACCGGATTAGTTCTTGATAAAAATGGAAATAAAATGTCTAAGCGTTTAGGCAATGCCATTGATCCTTTTGAAACCTTGAATAAATATGGGGCTGATCCTACCCGTTGGTATATGATTACCAATGCTCAACCATGGGACAACCTTCGATTTGATTTAGATCAAATCACTGAAATCAGAAATAAATTCTTTGGTACCTTAACCAATACCTATAATTTCTTCGCACTTTATGCCAATTTAGATGGTTTCAATGCCGCCAAATTCGAATTGAAGAAAGAAGATTTAACTGAGCTAGATAATTGGATTTTATCTCAATTAAATACGCTTATCAAAGAAGTAGATGAAGCCTATGAATCCTACGAGCCAACCAAGGCGGGTAGAGCCATTCAAGATTTCGTTGGAGACCACCTTTCCAATTGGTATGTGCGTTTGTCGAGAAGACGTTTCTGGAATACCAATGCTGAAAATGTCGGTTTATCTTCAGACAAGATCGCCGCATATTCAACTCTTTTCCATTGTTTAGAGGTAATCTCAAAATTAATGTCGCCAATTGCTCCATTCTATTCAGATTGGTTATTTAGAAATTTAACGAAGAAGGAATCTGTTCATTTAGCAGATTTTCCAGTGGTGGAGGCAGATAAATTAAATCCATCTTTGGAAACTTCCATGGATTTAGCACAAAGAATTTGTTCCTTAGTTCACTCATTAAGAAAGACGAATAAATTAAAGGTTCGTCAGCCTTTGGCAAAAGTCATTGTTCCCGTATTACAAGAAACTACTCGAAATCAAATTCGCAGAGTGGAGAACCTAATTACCTCAGAGGTAAATGTAAAATCTGTGGAATATATGGGAGATACAGATGGTATTTTGGAGAAGAAGGTTAAGCCTAATTTTAAAAATTTAGGACCGAAATTCGGTAAGGATTTAAAATTAGTTGCCGGATTAATCTCCGCCATGAGCAAGGAAGAATTAGCCAAATTAGAAGCAGAAAATACCCTTAAATTAGGAGATTTTGAAATAGGATTAGACGATGTTGAAATCCAAACACAAGATTTACCAGGCTTTTTAACCTTATCTGAAAACGGTTTAACCATTGCCTTGGATAATACGCTAACAGAAGAATTGATTTTAGAAGGAAAAGCGAGAGAAGTGGTGAATCGTATTCAGAATTTAAGAAAGGAATTAGGTTTTGAGGTGGTGGATAAGATTCATGTTCAATATGCTACTGATAGCCCTAGCATTCAAGCGGGAATTGAGCAATTTAAGTCTTATATCGCCCAAGAGGTACAGGCAATTTCAATTGAAAAATCCGCTCTTTCTTCTGGCCACGAAGCCTTGATCGATGAGGAAACCATCTTATTTGAATTGAAAAATTGAATAGGATAATTACCTATTCAATTTTCAAGATTTTTGCGGCGTTGGTATAATAGATTTTTTTCAAGACATCGTCTGGAAGGTTGAGACCATACATTCTCCAGAAGGCATGACGCTTCCTAAAATATTTAAAATATTCATCATTTGTTTCAAGAAGTCTGAAATAGGTATGATATTCTTCGGGCGCCCAAGTATCTTTTCCGAATAGGATTCTATCTTGGTATTTAATAAAGAATGCTCTTGCGAATTGAGGTTGTCTACCTAATTCTGCAACGATTGCCCCAAATTCTGTGACCATATTCGGATAAGTATCCAACATGTTTCCTAAGCGTGTTAAGTCATTCCCCATCCAAGCGAAATGGGCAGAGATAAAGGTTGTATTGGGATGTTTGCGAATCATGTCGAAATGTTCGGACATCACCTGTTCCCAAGTCGGAAATTTTTCGGGAGGTCTTGCGCGTGAGGGGAATTGTTTTAGTTCTAGCCAGCGTTCATTGAAACGATCGTGGGGGTCAAAGAAAGGGGCGGGTTCACCAGTATGAATCAGAATGGGAATACCCAGTTCACCGCATTTTTCCCAGATTGGATCCATGATTGGATCATTGCATTGCAATCTTCTTCCGTCTTTAAAATGAAATTCAAGTCCCAGGTTTTTATAAATTTTCAGTCCGCGTGCACCTGCCTTTACATCTTCTTCCAATTGTTTCACGGCAATGGTTGTCCATTCAGGCTGGTCGATACCGCTAAAATCGATATTCGTAAATTGGATGATTCTTCCATTGGTTTGTTCTTGGGAAGCTTTGATGGAGGCGACCAGGTAATCAGGACCTTTTATGCCGAATTGTGTTTCACCACGCGAATCGGTAAAGCGTGAGAAACCTCGTCCGGATAGGTTCACCATATAGGCCATATTGAGTTTATCCATTTCTTCCACTACTTTTCGGGAATCTTGGGAGGGCATATTTCCTTGGTGGTTATGGATATCGATAAAGGGGAATTTAGCTTTGGTGATAATATGTTCGGGGACCTTCAGGGTGGAGGTTGGTTCATATTCTTCAAAGTCCATTTTCAATTCTTGTGCGAAAAGGAAATTGGGGCCAATAAGGGCGATTAAAATTAGGAAGAGATTTTTCATAAATTTAAATTAAAGAAAAAACGGCATAAAAAAAACACTCCGGTTAATGACCGGAGCGTTTATTACAGTCCCTAACATCATTCTAATGGTCATGGAAAATACTCACCACTAGGCTTTAAAACTTTTTTAAAAAGGACATTTTAGTCTTAAACAAATTTAAGTTCTCCTTTAAGGTTTTGCAAGAAAAAAAGATATGTGTATAGTAACATTTCAGAGAAATGTATACAAAGTTTAAATTTTTTGGATCTTCTTTAATTTTAAAAATTCATCAATTTCTCTGATTAAATCAATGAAAGTAATTGAATTGAATTCATCAATATTTAATATTCCCTTAAATTTATTCTCCAAGAAAACAGAAAATTCTAGATAAATTTGCGTGATGTAGAAGGAGTAAAGTATTGGTTTTTTTTTGTACATTTAAGGAATACCAGTCTCTAAAGCATTTTATTATTTTTTCAAAATTATTTTCATGATTATAAATATCGCAACCTGCTAAATCAGATACCAATTGTTTAAATCGATGTGGGTCTGAATCCATAATTAAAAAATTTTTTGAAATATTTTTTTCATTAAATAATAATCTCAAGCCAAAATCCATACCGCATTCAAAAGTCATATTATGTCTAGGAATTTCATCTTTCTTAACCTGCATCCTAGATAAATCATGAATAGAATATTTTGACATTTTCATATATTTAAATATTTCTATTAATCTTGTTGCTCCAGAATCTTTGGTATTTGATAAAATTGGATTTAGACCAAGAAATTTAATTGAAAATATGAGAGGTTTTAGTAGGACATAATATTCATTATCAAAAGGGCAGTTGATGAAGATATTCTTTTTAAAATTCTTCCTTTGCTTTATCTTCAATAACCATTCCATCAGGACCGTGAATTACAATATGATCAATTTTATCAATTTTTTTAGCCTCTGAAATAGCTTCAGCTTTTGTATCAACTATAAAAGATGGAACCATACTTCCCATAATCAAACCTTTCCATTTTTTATTGTAGGATTCAAACAAATGAATATAACTATGTGGGAAATATTGAGATAAATCTCCCTTGATTATTAGTGGATTTTTCATTTTTTCTTAGTGGTTAATTAATTCAAAATTCAAAAATATTTTTCAGTTATCCAAACACTAAACTGGTAAAACTAAAAAGCGCGGCTGCCGCTCCGACTCTACTATTCTTCGATTCTATTCTCCAATTCTGAAATCAGTTTATCATAATGATGAATATAGGTTAAAGCAATGACGACCGGGGTATTGTTTTTTTCGGAGGTTTTTGCGTAGTAATTTTTGGGTAGATTCTTTGGGAGCGGAGAGGATATAAGCTTCCGGGTCTTTCAAATAAATTAAAAGAGATTTCCCCCAAAAAGATTTTATTACTTCGTATGATGCAATATTCTCCCAAGGGACTTCCGGGTAGCTAAGTCCTTGCGAAAAGAAATGGATACTTTGATCTTGGATGATCACCATTCTTTTTCTTGAAAATACCAAGCTAAAAATTAAAACAACACCGAAAAAAACACTAACATGATATAGGGTTGAATAGGTAAAAAAATCTTCCTGAATATATTCACTAAAGGTTTTGTTAGGATCAAATAGCATTGATATCAATCTAAATAGCAAAATGCCAATGCAAACAGACAATAAATCTAATTTGAAGTTTCTTTTTAATTGGATGGTTTCCATAGGATTCGTGGTTTGGTTTGTTTAATGGTTTATTAAATTTTATTTTCTCGTCGGATATAATTTCTAATACTGATTATGGAAGATTTATAAAAAACTAATTTGTAATTCATTTTTTTCCATATATTTTTTCGAGATCAGTTCTAAGTTTATCCAAATAGGTTTTATTGGCTTTTATAAATCCTTGAAGCGATTCATCGGTTACATATGCTCTTCCCCAATGGGTGTATACAAATTCCAATTCCCCATTAGATTCTGGATTTTTTTTCTTTTTGATAAGCATGGTTAGATTTGGTTTAGTTTATTTAGTAATTAAATTTCAAAATTATTTTTCAGTTATCAAAACACTAAACTGGTAAAATTCAAAAAGCGCAGCTACCGCTACTATTCTAAATTTAAATTATAACGAATTGATAACCTATTCATTTTTCTATCAACAATATTATTTTCAATAGGTTCATAAGCACGATATTTGATATTAAAGGGAAAACTAGGCTTTAAATTTCCTGTAATTTTATTTTTATTGAATCCTTGCAAATAAATATCAAATTCATTTGGGTAATCATTAAAATGATTTTGAACCACATTTAGCCAATTGATTTGATCTAATTCTTGCCTGATTTCATCTGTATCTCTATCATTTAATTGTTCAACTTTTATAAAACACCCAAATTCAATATTATTATATGGATTTATTGTTTCACGGAAAAAAATATGAATGTCCCTTATATCATTAAAGCCATTTCCTCTATAACATTCTAAATAACCAAATTTATAACCACCATTTAAAGTGATTTCATTAAGGGTTTTATTAAAATTCCATTCTTCAAATCCCCAACAGATTTGAGTGTTTGGAATATGAATGGCAGTATTTTGAGGATTAGTTACTTTATTAGCTATAAAATCAGGTTGCGTCCATCCATTCTTTGAAGGCAATACTTTTGCATATTTAGGCATAAGGCTTAGTGGTTAATTAATTATTTTAAACCAAAAATAGTATAAAAAAATTTATAAATAAAATAAAAATATTGAAATTATTTTATAGATTTGACTTACAAAAAAATACTCCTAACCACCCCAAAATGACATATTTGTCTGAAAGGGTAAAATGAAAATCCATGAAAAAGAACCTAATCATTTTATTGCTGATGGTATGCGGGAGTGCATACGGACAAGCAGAACAAAAATCAGGGATAGAAATCCAAACAACGGTGGAACAAATTGCAGAATTTGAAGGTGGCTCTCAAGAATTTATGGAATATTTAGCCAAAAATCCCTTGATTTTTAAAGATCCATCGGGTAAAAAACCAGATGCAATGGTAATGGTATCCTTTGAGGTGGGTATTGATGGTTCCATAAAGAATTATAAGGTTCAAAAGAAATATCAATATGGACTTTCAGAAGAAAACCTTAAACAAATTGAAGATCAGGGCAGGTTCTACCTTCTTGGAAAAAAAGAAGAAAAGGAATGAATAGTGAAGAGGGAAGAGGGAATAGGGAAGAGATGCGAATTAATAATTAATAATTAATAATTAAGAAGAAATATTTTAGCCCATGAATTTATTCGTGGGATAAAATAAAAGTTGAATTTTGAATATTGAATATTGAATAGTGAATAGTGAATAGTTCGTCACTCGTAGTTCCTAGTTCGTAGTTCATTACAGCGCGGCTGCCGCTCCGACTCTACTATTCTTCGATTCTATTCTCCAATTCTGAAATCAGTTTATCATAATGATGAATATAGGTTAAAGCAATGACGACCGGGGTATTGTTTTTT
>JBJOIA010000213.1:0-9661 GCA_046047395.1 Bacteroidota bacterium
TCAAATTTCTTTTCAATTTCTTGATAAGGAGTTTGTTGTTCAGGTTTGAATGATTGGGTAATTAAAATACTCTTCACGGGCTTCAATCTCTCAGGAGTTTGGGCTACTACTTGCTTCTCTGCTAACATAAAATATAAAGTGGGTAATTTTCTTTCTGAGTGCAAAGATAGGTATTTTTTTTGAATAAATTACAATGGACTCTATTCTAAAATTAGCCAACGGATACCAAAAAAGGCTATTTGCCCCTCCGTTAGGATCAAATATCCAATCAGTACAAAATTGGGAATTTCCAAGTTTTTCTTAAAAATCAAAAAATAATAAAGGCCTCTTATTAAATAAAACCCATTGACAAAAACCCCAAATAATCCAATATTTAATTTATTATTTGGTCCATTTAGAATAAGTAATATTAAAAAAACCAAAAATGCTATAAAATAAAATTGGAAATTTGTCTGTAAGTTCTTGAAATAGTGAAGTTTAACTATTTTGGGAATATTAAATATAGAAGCTACCACAAAATAGACGATAAATCGAGATCCAAATAAAAATAAAGAAATACCAAAAATTTTCAATAAGGTCCATAAAATCTGCCTCAATTGGAAATTTTGATTCAATTGTTGCACAGACATACTCTCCATTGCTAAGAAATATTCATTATTGACGGATATCAAGGAGGCCAATAAAGAAAGGATCAAAAGCATACTTAAATTCGGCACATCATAAGGAGAATTATAGATCATTGGATTCTTATTAGAAAATATGACCCAATCCTGTAAGGCAAAATATTTTTTAAAACTTACTGGGAATCGATTTTTTAAAAAGACAACTACCAAAAGAATTATCAATAAGGAGAACATAAAAATATTGATAATAATATTTTTATAGCGGTATTCCATTGGTCTAACTTTAGGAACCTCCCGATACCTCACCAAATTAACTCCATCTGGCAATCCGATTAAATTTTTATTGTATAAGGTAATGACCAATTTAGAATCCGAAAATTCCTTCCTTAAATAATTTAAATTTAAAATTGGCTTTTTCTCAGAATTAAATGCAGCTGGTATTTTTTTATAATATTGCCCATTAATAAATACATCAAAATCAATTTTGGAATTAAATTCCAAAAAGGCATTTAAAAACTGATTTTCTTGGATTATTAGTGATTTTGCAGGGTATTCTAAGTGTAAACTTGATAAATAAGGTAAAAATATATCTCCATCGGCATCATATACGACCCATTCATCGGAAATATCGCGGAAAGGCAATAATTTTTTCTCTGCCTTTAATTCCAAGCTTCCCAGAAGCATTATAAAAAAAAATATGCTCCAAAGCCTGGTATACCCAATTTTTGGAACATATTTCTTAAAATGCAAAAGCATGTTTTATCCTTTTAAGGCTTTCAACATAGTTTCACCAATATCTGCTGGTGATTGTACTACATGAATGCCACATTCTTTCATAATTCTCATCTTCGCTTCTGCGGTATCATCTGATCCTCCAATGATGGCACCAGCATGTCCCATTCTTCTACCTTTTGGAGCAGTTTGTCCTGCAATGAATCCTACTACTGGCTTTCTGTTTCCATCAGCCTTGATCCAATGCGCTGCCTCTGCTTCCATTCCTCCTCCAATCTCACCAATCATTACAATACCTTCCGTCTCCGGATCATTCATTAATAATTCTACTGCCTCTTTCGTAGTCGTTCCAATGATTGGATCACCACCAATTCCAATTGCAGTAGTCTGACCTAATCCAGCTTTCGTTAATTGATCTACCGCTTCGTAAGTCAATGTACCAGACTTAGATACGATTCCCACTCTTCCCTTTTGGAAAATAAAACCTGGCATAATACCCACCTTACATTCGTCGGCCGTCATTACACCCGGACAGTTTGGACCGATTAAACGACAATCCTTGCCCTTCAAATATTCTTTTGCATCGATCATGTCCTTTGTAGGAATTCCCTCTGTAATACAAATTATTACCTTTATTCCAGCATCCGCTGCTTCCATAATTGCATCTGCGGCAAATGCAGGCGGAACAAAAATAATAGAAGTATCTGCTTGAGTTGACTCTACTGCTTGTTTTACCGTATTGAAAATCGGACGGTCTAAATGTGTCCCTCCTCCTTTACCTGGAGTAACCCCTCCTACTACATTCGTTCCGTAAGCAATCATTTGCTCAGCATGAAAAGTTCCTTCTGTTCCGGTGAATCCCTGAACAATAATCTTTGAATTCTTGTTTACTAATACACTCATTTTATCGGATTTAACTTTTTTAATTCTAGGCGAAAAAAGTTCCTAAAGTTATAAAATATTTACCAAGAAATTGAATAAGTTTAAGATATTCGTAAAATAAAATTTCAAAATTGTATTTTTGTTATAAATTAGAACATATTTTTTATGCTCGTCTCATTATTTATCCAGAATTATGCAATTATCGAATCATTGGAAATCTCCTTTGAAGATAATTTCTCTATTCTTACAGGTGAGACAGGCGCGGGTAAATCCATTATTTTCGGAGCTATTTCCCTTATTATCGGCGAAAGAGCAGATTCCAAGGCCTTGTACCAGCCTTCCGAAAAGTGCATAATTGAAGGGATTTTCGAAATAAAAAACCTCCCCCATCTAAAATCACTCTTTTTAGAAAATGATTGGGATTACGACGATGAATGTATTATTCGTCGTGAAATTCTTCCCTCCGGAAAATCTCGGGCTTTTATAAATGATACCCCCATTCTCCTAGAAGATTTAAAAAAAATTGGAGAAAATTTGGTAGATATTCACTCCCAGCAAGATCAATGGTGGCTTTCGCAACCAGATTATATTTTGAATATCTTGGATCAATATGCAGAAAATTCCAACATTCTAAAAGATTATCAAGATTCCTTTCAAAAATTCCTCCATACTAAAGAGAAGCTAGAGGCAATTCTTGCCAAAAAACAAGAGGATGATTCCCAACAAGATTATAAGTCCTTCCAATTAAATGAATTGATTGAAGCGAATTTGGATGAGCAGGAATATTTAAACCTAAATGAAGAATTAGGGAAATTAGAAAATGTAGAATTCATCCAAGAAAAATTAGCAGCCATTTCCCAGGCACTTTCTAATTCTGAAATTTCCGGTATAGAAATCCTAAAATCTACCTTAAACCATATTCAATCTATTGCAAAATTAAATCCAAATTATCAGGATTGGGCGAATAGAATCGAATCTCTTTGGATCGAAACCAAAGAAATTTCTAGAGAAATTGAATATGAATTTGATAATTTTCAATTAGATCCACAAAGATTAGTATTTGTTCAAGATCGAATAGATTTATATCGAAAATTATTACAAAAACACCGTTCTAATGATATTCAAGAATTAGTTGACCTAAAAAATTCCCTAGAAGTTGAATTAGGGGAAACCATCAATCTAGATGAAAAAATAAAAAATTTAAATTCTGAATTAAAAGAATTAAAGGCTAGCTTGGATTCATCAGCAAAGATTTTAAGTGAAAAAAGAAAATCCAAAGCGCCTGAAATTCTAAATTCACTTACTCAATCCCTGATTGACCTAGGCATGCCTAATTCAAGCCTTGAATGGGAATGGGCAGATAAAGAATTATCTAAAAACGGAATAGACAAGGTACAATTATTATTTAGCTCGAATAAAGGCTCCACCCCAAAACCTCTTCGAAATGTGGCTTCCGGAGGAGAAATGAGTCGGATCATGTTAAGTATTAAATACCTGATGGCATCTAAGGTACAATTACCTACACTTTTATTAGATGAAATAGATACAGGAGTCTCCGGAGAAATTGCAATTAAAATGGGAAATATGCTCTCCAAAATGGCCAAATCCCATCAAATAATCGCTATTACGCACCTTCCCCAAATTGCAGCAGGCGGTAGCTCACATTATTTCGTTTATAAAAAAGATGAAAATGACCGAACCATTTCGGCTATAAAAAAGTTAAATCAAATAGAACAATTAAATGAAATTGCGAAAATGATCGGAGGCGAAGAAAAATACCAACAATTCCTCCCTTCCGTAAAAGAATTAAAAGCGCAAATTCAAACTCACAAAAATTAATTACACTTATCAAAATGAAAAAATTATTAAGCTTGGCAATTTTATTGAGCATTTCTAGCCTAACCATCTCTTGCGATGAAACCAAAGAAAAAGTTTCAGATGTAATGAAACAAGAATTATTTGAGCTTCACGACAAAATAATGCCGCGTACCATGCAAGTGGCAGACATGAAAGCAAAATTAGACTCAATGTCTACAGACGCAGATTCTGCGAATATAGCCCAAATTAAATCTCTTCTCGATAAATCTAGCCAAGGAATGATGGACTGGATGCATAATTTCGATTTAGCCTCTCTAGATTCAATGTCTATGGAAGAAAAATTAGTTTATCTAAAAGAACAAATTGCAATCTTAAAGAAAGTAAATGAAGAAACAGATTCTTCATTTAACGAATATGAAAAATTTACGAATTCTCATCAGTAGCATCCTGCTCTCAGGATTATTTTTTGCTTGTCAGGAAACGGAAAAACTCCCTGTTTTGGGTCCTCCAGGACATACCATTCCAGATTTTGAATTAATCAATCAGGATTCTTTGGCCTTCGGCACAAAAAATCTTGAAGGTAAAATCTTTGTAGTGGATTTCTTTTTTACTACCTGTCCTACTATTTGTCCGATCATGAAAACACAATTACTTCGTGTTTACAAAAAATACCATGACGACGATAATCTAAGACTGGTATCTATCAGCATTGATCCCGATTTTGATCAGCCTGCAGTTCTAAAAGATTTTACAAAAAAACTGAATATAGACACAAATTTCTGGACTTTCCTCACAGGAGACCAAGAATATATTTTTAATCTTGGAGAAAAGAATTTTTTAGTCACCACCCAAAAAGACGATAAAGAACTAGGCGGATACTTACATTCTGGCGCCCTAATCTTAATTGATACAAATCGCCAAATTCGTGGTATTTATGATGGCACAAAAGAAGACGAAGTAAATGAATTAATTAGAGATATTAAGAGAGTGAAGAGTGAAGAGTGAAGAGAAAATATTTTAGCCCATGAATTTATTCGTGGGATAAAATGAAGAGTGAATAATTAACTATAAAAAATGAAAAAGGTATTTTTAATCAGCATTATAGGATTATTTTTAGGCGCTTGTCAGTCTAAGGAAGAGATATTGACGACCCAATATGCTATAGAGGGAATGTCGCATTATCAAAAATATTGTCAGAATTGTCACCAAGAAAATGGTAAAGGATTAGAGGGTTTATACCCTGCCATTAATTCAGGAGTGTTTGAAAAATATAGTCCGGAGGAAATTATCCAAATGGCTCGTTATGGAGTGAAAAAAGGTGATACCCTTGCAACCGGAAAAATCGTAGAGAATTATATGCCAGAAAATAAAGACCTTAAAACCATTGATCTAGCAGAAATTGTCACCTACCTTCGTTTCCTAGAAGATAAAGAAAACTTCATCCGATATCCAGAGGATTCGGTAAGAATCTATTTTGGAAGAAGATAAAATTCCCTAATTAGAGGGTAAATCTGGGACTTCAATAACAGATCGAACGATTTGTTTGAGGGTATATTCAGAAAAATCCTGCTTGGCAGTAAAACCTTTGCCAAAGATTGTTTGCGTGGGAGTTCGAACGGAGACTGAGGAATCAGAACGGATTTCAGAAAAATCAGGATACCAAACAAATTCAGGAGTTTTAATGGTTTCATCCTTTTGCGGATTATAAATCTCTACATTTCCCATCAAGGTATAGGTATTGGTATTACGTGCATATTTCGCTGAATCTCCGCGAATTTCAGAACTAATATTCCCCAATTTATCGTAAAACCATAATTTTACCTCCTCAGGGTATTTCCGATTATCATCTGCAAAGGTCAATTGTGTGGGCGTAATCATCCGAACAATGGTTCGTGCAGAATCCACAAAATTCATATCAATATCATGAAGTTCTGAGATCGGACCTTCATAAGGGATGAAACCCTCATCTGCCTGTTCTTCACAGGAAAAAAAAATCAGGGAAATACAAATTAAAAAAAGAAACGAAAATTGTTTCATTTTAATAATTGATTTTAATTTTTCTAAACCATTTATCAGACAAAGTATATCCGATAGAAAATTTGGTATATACTTCCTCTAAACCATTCATATTTACTGTTCCACGTTTTCCTCTAGAAACTGCAATATTCAGGAATGAAAGATTTCTCAATGGCAAGCCAAAACCAGCAGTGAACAAATATTCCTTGGCGAAGCCATTTCCTTGGGTAATCGTATAAGGTGTATCTGAATAAGAGAAACCAGCACGATAAACAATATTTTTTAGGTAATTGGACACTGAATTAATATCTGGAATATATTCCCCACCAATGATGATTCTATTTGTCATTGGCAAAGCATTTGATGTTCCCAAATAATTATTGATCCTTGTATAATCCGTACGAATATAATCTATACCGACCATCCATTTAGAAAGTTTCTCAAAAGAAATCCCAAATTTAGTAGAATTCGGAATGGCCTGTTTATTTTTTATATCATTTTGAAGGGTATCAGAATTTATTAAACTAATACCACTTATATCATAGGTAGCAAATCTTCTTGAACTTGTAGAATTTACCTCTTTGGTAATATCATAGGTAAAGCCAAGGGTCATGAAAAAATCCTTTTTCATTTCCTTTCTATAGGCCAATCCACCTTTTAAATACAAAGAACGATAATCGTCTAAATTTTCTAATTGAATTTTATAAAATTGTCCGTCTGAAATATTCTGCGTAGAAACCGCGCGGTTAATATTTCCGAATAAATAAGAAGATTCCAAACCTACATAAAAACCCTTTCCAATTCGCACAGCATTGGCAAATGCTAATTTAGTTATGGTTCCTCCCCCATTATACCCATAAATCAAAGAATCTAAACCTAGGGCATTTAATTTCCGGTAGGATTTTGTTTCATAATTTACATCTGAATAGGGTCTAAAACCTATGGACATATTCCATCTAGAAGTAACGGGAATATTCAGATTCAAATAATAGTAATTACCTCCAATTGCCTGTGATTTTTGTCGAGCATTTTGAAAATTCTTTATGGTAGCTCCGATAGAAGTTTCAAAAGAAGTAAAGGGATTTCTTGCCAATAAAGCAGGATTAATCAAATTAGAATAAATTCCATTGGAAGCTGCTACTCCTAAACCACCCATCATATTATGGTTGATGGAAATATTAGACTCAATATTTTCACCAATTCCAATATAGGAATAAGGGGAATTTTGGATAGTTTGCGCATATGAAACTATGGATACTAAAAAGAGTATTATCGTCGCAGTGGTTGATTTAATCAAGTTTTTGCTTAAAAAATTTAAATTCATATATGCGGTTTTTCCAAAATTAAGTAGCAAAGGTCGGAAAATTTTTACAAACTTTTCAAATATTCAATGGATTTTGGCACATTTATTAACTCTTTTTCACTTTCATCTTCAATGAAAAGGTGTTCAATTCCATTTTTCTTTGCCAATTTGATGATCGTTTTCCAGTTTCCTTGTCCGGTTCCAACAGGCACATCGTTTTCTGCTGGGGTACCTCCTGATAAATCTCCTACTACCCCTTTTCGTAAATCTTTTACGTGCATTAATTTAAAGCGAGTCGGATATTTTTTCAAATATTTTTCTGGAGCACCCGGACCACCCCCATGTAATGTCCATAAAACGTCCATTTCAAAAGAAACGTATTCTGGATTCGTATTTTTAATGATATAATCTAAAAGAGTTCCGTCTTCGTATTTCCCAAATTCATAACCATGGTCGTGGTAGCAGAAAGTAAGTCCATTTTCTGCCAAAACCTTTCCACCTTCATTAAAAACCTTCACCGCGCGTTTAGCATCTTCGATATTGAAATTATTTCTTTCGTGGCCAATCCAAGCGCACATCACATATTTTGCGCCAAGGGCTTTGGCTTTTTTCACGATGGCCATAGGGTCATTCGCTAGTTCATCAAAACCACAACCCGTAGAAGGAATGGTAATACCTCTATCCAAACATAATTGTTTAAATTCTGCCTCCGTATACCCTTTTTGGGTTCCGGTTTCCAATTCAACAATTCCCATCTCTTGAATAATATCCAGGGTTTTAACAACATCCTTTGGAAAATGCTCTCTAAAAGTATAAGCCTGCGCACCAATAGGATAAGTATACAATTTTTGTCCTACCAGATTCAAGCTTGCTAGCAAGAATAGAAGAGTGAATAGTGAAGAGGGAATAGTTAATTTTGTCTTTTTCATAGTTCGGTTTGATTTAGAACTTCAATTTACGAAAAAAAATGAATTGAACTACGAATTACGAACTACGAGTGACGAGTTACGAACTACGAACTACGAGTGACGAACTACGAATTACGAACTACGAGTGACGAGTTACGAGGTATGAACTACGAACTACGAATTACGAGTGACGAGTGACGAACTACGAGTTACGAACTACGAGGTACGAACTACGAACTACGAATTACGAGCGGCAGCCGCGCTGGTACGAGTGACGAGTGACGAACTACGAGTGATGAGTAATGAACTATGAACTATGAGTTCATGCGAAGCATAGTATTCCCCTCCTTTGGAGGGGTGGCTGCGAAGCAGACGGGGTGGTTAACCCGTAGTTCGTAGTTCGTAACTCGTTACTCGTAACTCGTCACTCGTCACTCGTAATTCGTAGTTCGTAATTCCTAATTCGTAGTTCTCACAGTTTCACTATTTGAAAAATTTCTTTTAATTATAAATTTTTTTATTTTAATTTGAATGAATTATTCTAACCACTTGTCCCATGAAAAAGCATGCATTATTAATTGCCCTTCTTCTTATTAGTTTCCTAAGTTTTTCACAAGAAAAAGAATCCCGATTTGATTTCCGCATTGGAATAGGTCCTTCCCTTTGGGGTTCAGGAGATCATACTCTCTTAAATTATGAAAATGAATTGAATTATAAACTCAATTCCTATTTTACCGTCGCCACTGAATTTAATTTTGGTGGTTTGCCAGGAATAAAAGAAAGAAAAAATTTCGCTTCTTATATTCTAGTAAACCCTTTAATATTTTATTCCCCCTTCAAAAATAATGAATTTTGGGATTTTAGAATTGGTCTTGGTGTTGGTTTCATTAGTATTTCCCAAAGTCAAGTTTCTGGTTCTGAATATTTTAACAATATGCTTATTAAAGAAACCTATAGGAATGAAAAATTAGGTGCTGCATCTTTAAATCTAGCCATCGAAAATAATTTCCAGATTTCTGAAAATTATTTATTAGGAATAAAATTATTTACGCAACCCTATTCTAGTGGAGACATCAATTCTGGTATCATGTTAAAATTTGGACGAAGATTATGAACATTACTGAACAAAAAATAACTATCCGCGAATTGGTGGATGGTTATCAAGATAAACAAGAAGAAGGTGTTGTGGGTTATGGCGGAAAGCTCGATATTCGTCCACCCTACCAAAGAGAATTTATCTATAAAGACAAACAGCGCGATGCTGTTATAGAGACTGTCCGCAAGAATTTTCCCCTCAATGTAATGTATTGGGCAGTAAAGGAAGACGGGAATTTTGAGGTAATGGATGGTCAGCAAAGGACCATTTCTATTGCACAATA